>DATJUR010000001.1:0-3888 GCA_035502215.1 Acidimicrobiales bacterium
AGTCCATCGCGCCAAACAGGCGAGAGGTCACCCACCTTATAGATCTCATAGATCGGCGCGGTGTAGGCGCCGAGAGTGAGCGACGCGGCCGAGGAAATACAGAGGGTACCCCCGTGGTCGAGGACACTCAAAAGATCCTCACCGAACCGAAGGGGAGCCCACTGGGCTAGCGCGTAGGTGGGGCTCCCGGGACCCGCGAAGACGTAGGTAGCGTCACGTACTCTCCGCTTGAAAAGGGCTCGTTCGATCTCACTTGAACGCTCGTAGGCGGGAAAGTGAAGTGTGGTCATCGCAACGTGGAGCGAAGTAGCGAAATACTCCTCTAGTTTGTGGCTCATCTGGGGAACGTTGAGCTGGAATCCGTACGAGGTATCCAGGTTGACTGCCCGAACGTCCGGAATGGCCTTGAGCAATTTGCGATGAATCTTGGTCATCCCGGGAGCGGTTTCCCCAGAACCCAGTATCGCGAGGACGCCGCCGGTCACGGCGACAGCGTACCTTGTGTTCCAGCACCGGTAACTCTCGAGTTCGCTAGTTTGGAGACGTGGGCATGGTCTTTACAATTCGCCAACGAACTCGCGGAAACGTCTCTACTTCCGTCGTCCTCTGGGCGATCGCCATGACTGTCGTTCTCTTCATCGAGATCGTGGCTCCGTCGGCCACCGTGACGGTGGTGGGATTCGCACTTACGGCGCTGCTGGGTGTACTGCTTGGATGGCGTCGACGGATGGGCACGGTGGTGGTGGCGCCCTTTGTCAACTGGCTGTTCGCTTGGTTTCCCATGGAGATCGCGAGCATGATCCACTTTGGGATTCTGAAGGGATTCCTGCTGGGATTGTTGATCATCACGTTCGGCTGGATCGGTATCGGCTTTGTGGAGTTGGCGTGGCTCGCTATGGTGGCCGCGCTCGTGCGCTCGCTGCACTCAGGATCCTCGCACGACCGAGTCGTCGTCATCGATCCCGATCGGAACTAACTCTTCGCTACTGGAGGGGACTAACCACGGGTGCGAGCCGTCGCCACTCGGTCAACGGCACCTCGCCAAAATCCGCTCCAAGAACCTGAAGACACACGTGGTCCGCACCGGCCTCAACGTGCTCTCTCACCTTGGCGAGTATGGCGTCTTCGTCTCCGTGGGCCACGATCGCGTCACAGAGGCGCTCGGAGCCACCTCGTACCATGTCATCGTCGCTAAAACCCAGGCGGCGCCAGTTGTTGCGGTAGTTGGGCAGTCCCGTGTAGAACTCGAGGTGCTCGTGGGCGCGTCGCAGGAACTCTTCGCGATCCTGGCCCAAGACCACGGCTTGCTCCACGCCGAGGAACTTGTCTCTTAAGTACGAGCGAGCCAGCGCCGTGTGCTCGGGCGTGACCAAATAGGGGTGTGCGCCGTCGGCCGAGGTGGCGGCGAGTTCGAGCATCTTGGGACCCAGTGCGGCGATGACGCGGGCATAGCGGATCGATCCTTCCTCGGCCAGCATCCGTGAGCGGTCCATGGCGTCCAGGTATTCGGTCATCGCGGCGTAGGGGGTCTGATAGTTGTGTCCGCGCATCCCTTTGACGAGCGGTTCATGGCTGACCCCGAGACCGAGGACGAAGCGGTTGTTGTACGCGGCGCTCAAAGTCCGCGCGGCGTTGGCACTCGCCACGGCGTCGCGAGCCCAAATGTTGGCGATGCCCGTGGCGAGTACCAAGGTGGAGGTGTTGGCTAGTAGGAGCCCGGCGTTGGTAAAGGCCTCGCGCCCGTACGCTTCGGCGAACCAGAGGGCGGAGTAGCCCATCGCCTCGACGTCACCGGCGATCTCGGCGGCTCGCGATGGGCTCTGACCATCGAGGGTCATCGTCCAAAGACCAACGGTGTGTCGCAGCTTGTCGAGGGCGGGGGGCCAGTCGCTCATGCACGTCATCCTACGTACGACACGTGAGAGCGCGCACCCGACAGAATGGTCGGATGGTGTACGTGGTCGTCGCGGTGAGCGCGTTCCTGGCTCTATCGGCGACGACGGCGCTGCGACCCAGTCGACGTGGAGTCTTTGCGGCCCTCGCCTATCCCGTGGGCTGGGCCGCGGGCGAGTTGCCGGGCAAGGGCATCGCGGTTGAGGTCATTCTTCTCGGTGTGCTGTGGTGGACGGGTTGGCCGGACACTACGTGGCTGAGGGTGCTCGTGGGCGCCCTGGCAAGCCTCGTGGTGCTCGAGAACATCGCTCTCATCGTGGTCCTGTTTCGTTCTCGCAGTGTCGTTCGACGATCCATGGCCCAGGTTCCCGTTCAGCCCTTAGGCGTTGGGCGACCGAGTGAGGATGTCTTTGGGCGCTGGTGGCGCACGGCCCTGCAGATTCCGTTCCATCCTCGCGCCATGCAGCTGCACGCCAACATCGCCTACGGGCCGCTCGAGCGGCACCGTCTCGACGTCTGGAAAATGCCGAGTACCGCCCAGCGGGCTCCGGTGATCTACTACATCCACGGAGGCGCGTGGACCTTCGGCGACAAGCGTCAGCAGGGTCGCCCCATGCTGCACGAGTTCGTAAGTCGCGGGTGGGTGGTCGTGGCGATCAACTACCGTCTGGCACCACAGTCTCCCTGGCCCGCCCAGATCGAGGACGCGACCCGGGCGTTGGGGTGGATCAAGGCCCGCATCGCCTCCTACGGGGGTGATCCCGATCGCGTCGTGGTGGCGGGCGGGTCGGCGGGTGGGCACCTCGCGGCGCTGTTGGCCCTGTCGAGCGAAGACTCCACCTGGCGTCCGGCTGAGATGTCCGAGGTCAGCGACTGGGGCGTTCGCGGGGCGCTTTCCTTCTACGGCGTGCTCGAGATGCTCGGCGACGAGGAGCACTGGCGAGGGCTAGGTCGCGCGTTGCGCCGTCTGCTGGAACACCGAGTCGTGCAGTTGCCCTACGACGGACACGACGAGCTCTATCGGGCCCTGTCGCCGATCGATCGCATTCGCGTTGACTCGCCGCCGTTCTTCGTCGTTCAGGGCGCCACCGACACGCTGGTCGACGTCCACGTGGCTCGGGCCTTCGTGACGAAGTTCCGTGCGACCGCGTTTGCGCCTCTCTACTACCTCGAGCTGCCACGGACTCAACACGCCTTTGACCTCACCCAGAGTCCGCGCACCTCGGCTACCACCCGCGCCGCGCTTTCGTTCGCGGAGTCGGTCACGTCACCTCGACCTGCACTTACGCGTGAGCTCATCGCGAGCTATCAGGTCCCGCCCACGTCGCTGCAGGTGCGCCATCACAATCAGTGGGTCGACGTCCTCGACGCGCTCGACGACGTGGGCCCATTCTTTGTGGTCACCTCGGACAACCCGTACTCGCGCGTGCTCGAGCGCGCCGAGAACGAGGCTCGTCGTCGCGAGATGACAGAGGTTCTCGACTCGCGTCACATCGCCTACCTCGAAGCCCGCGGACACGACCCGAGCGGGACGTGGCCCGATGAGTTCGGCGTGGCTCTTTGTGGGGTGACGCGCGAAGAGGCGCGCGCCTTGGCCCTCGCCTGGGAGCAGTTCGCCTTCTACGAGGTAGGCCAAGAGGGGGTGCTGGTGCGCGAGAGCACCTCGGACTTGGTGCTGTCTTAGGGGGCCAGCGTGACGTCGATGGTGACTTCGCTGGCGTCGCCAATGACGAGTTGTTCCACGTTGCCCGCCGAGCGCAGATCGGACGCACTCACGCGCAGAGCGTCGGCGAACTCTTCTGGAGCGCTCACCACCATCGTGGCCACACTCGCGCGCTGGGAGACCTTGGCCGAACTCTTCTCGCGGCGAACCGCTTCGAGGGCGTCGCACACTGGCTGATAGATCGAGCCGGGTCGCTCGGGCAGTGGACCGAGCTCGGTGAGGGTGGGCCAGCGGCTCAGGTGAATTGATCCGTCGTGCCACCAACTCCACAC
>DATJUR010000002.1:0-10353 GCA_035502215.1 Acidimicrobiales bacterium
AGGGTTTGAAAGGGTTTGGAGGCCACGAATGAATCGTTGCACAACAACCTTTCTCAAGAGTGGTAACTGGGAACCTTGCTCCGTTCCTGGTGATTCGGGCGCGAGGAGTCGTACGTAGATAGGCTTCGCGAACGGTCGTGCGAATCTCGGGGAGCGGGTTGCGTTCGACGTCATGCGATGCTGCGTGAGGGCGCAAAAATGTGGATGGGGGTGAACATTGTGACAGTGCGTGGTGTGATCGATCGGCAGGTAGCCGCCTACAACAACCAGGACATCGAGGCCTTCATTGCGTGCTATGCCGACGACGCCACGATCATCCAGACGGATGGCTCAGTGCTCGCGGTGGGTCGCGAGCAGATCCGAGCAATCTACGCAGGCTTATTTGAGCAGAGCCCGGACCTGCGTGCAGAGATCAGGAATCGAATCGAAGTCGGGCCAATTGTGATGGATGAAGAGTTCGTCACGGGGCTTGTCTTTCCCGGCCTGCCTCCAGAGGTTCACGGAGCCGTCGTGTACCGGGTTGACGATGGCCTGATTCAAGAGGTTCATCTGTACGGCTAATTTGCGGAGTGGCGCTCTAAGAGGGCGTGCATCCGCTGGATCTCCGAGGCCGACATGTGCGGGTCGCGGCGCTTCCACTCCACGACGTCGCTCAATACGGTCTCCAGCTCGATCTTGGAAAAGGCGCCGAGGTAGGCGTGAAGAAAGTAAGTTCGCCCTACGCGAGCGAGGAGCGTTTCAAGGTGACTGCCGGTGACCTCGGCGCACGCGAGGAGCACCCACGTCGCGGCGACGTCAACCAAGGGGTTTCCGCGCGAAGCGTTCGCCCAATCCAGCACCACTGGTCCCTCGTTCGAGAGCATGACATTGAGTGGATGAAGATCCATGTGGAGCAACGAATCGCCGGAGCCACCGGGTGCGGCGGGCAGCCACTCCGGGGCGTCCAAGCGGTGAAGAGAGACGTGTAGCCTCGACAACTCCCGAGCGAAGTGTCGCATCTTCCATGGTTGTACGGACAGTGCGTCGATCATGGTTCTTCCCTCGACTCGAGCCATGACCATGTCGAGACCATCGTCGCTCACCGAAAAGACTTCGGGAGTAGGAAAGCCCCGCGCTCGGACGTGCTGCATGATCTTTGCTTCATTTGCTTGAGAGCGACCGTTGCGCGAACGTCGAAGCACTTTACCGTGACCGAACTCGTAGATGTTTGAGTCGCGGCCCTCGGCAATCAACTTTCCAGGACGTTCCATCAGGGAACAGTACTGCCGGGATCGATGGTCAGACGAGGCTAGTGGGACTAAGGCGGTGATGACCTGTACTGTCGTCCCATGAGTCAACGACATTCACCACCATTTCGGGCCGATCACGTCGGTAGTTTCCTTCGCCCGGCGAACTTGCTCGCGGCTCGGTCAGACGCCGCCCAGGGGCGCCTTGACGCGGAGGAACTCCGCGCCGTGGAAGACGACGCGATTCGCGATGTCGTTGCCCTTCAGGAAGACCTGGGCCTGCAGTCGGCGACCGACGGAGAGTTTCGGCGTTCCTCGTGGCACATGGACTTCATCTACCAGCTCGGCGGTATCACTCGGGCTGACGAACAACTACGGGTCGCGTTCAAGAACGCGGAGGGAACGACGTCGTTCACCTCGGCGGCCCTCAAGGTAAACGGCAAGGTGGAAATCGACGACACGATATTCGCCGACGACTTTACGTTCCTGAAATCGGTTGTCACAACGGCGATCCCCAAACTGACGATTCCCTCGCCCAGCATGGTGCACTACCGAGGTGGTGCGGCGGCGATTGACCCTCAGGTCTACCCCGATATCGAGGAGTTCTGGGACGACCTCAGCGCCGCCTACGCCGAAGAGATCCGCCGACTTGGGGCGCTGGGTTGTACGTACCTCCAGCTCGACGACACGTCGCTCGCGTACCTCAATGACCCTGCGCAGCGCCAGATGATCGCCGAACGCGGTGAGGACGCCGAGCACCAGCATTTGCGCTACATCAAGCAGATCAACGCCGCGATCGCCGATCGTCCCGAGGGCATGGCAATTACGACTCACTCGTGCCGGGGTAACTTTCAGTCATATTGGGCGGCCGAGGGTGGATATGAGTTCGTCGCCGAGGCACTCTTCAGCGAGCTCGACGTCGATGGCTTCTTCCTGGAGTACGACGATGAGCGGTCAGGTGGCTTCGAACCGCTGCGCTTCGTGCCGCCCGGCAAAATGGTCGTCCTCGGACTGGTCACCACCAAGCGCGGCGACCTCGAAACGAAGGACCAACTAAAGCGACGCATCGATGACGCCAGTCGATTCGTTCCGCTGGAGCAGTTGTGTCTCTCGGGCCAGTGTGGTTTCTCCTCCACGGTAGAGGGCAACAGCCTCTCCTTGGACGAGGAAATCGCCAAACTGCGCCTCGTGGTCGATACTGCGCACGACGTCTGGGACTGACGCGTCGTCGCGGGTCATTACGCCCGGACTGCCAGACACTGCTGACGCCAGGTCAGCGAGAGGTGGAGTCGCGTCGAGACCTTCGAGGCGAGATTGCTCAGGCGTCGCCCTGCGTTGATTCAACAAGGGACGCGACGTACGCGCCCATCTTGTTGAAACTGTCCTCAAAGCCATCGGTCTTTGTCATGTGGTCCCGGCCGGCCTGATCGCGGAAGGCAAGGGTGTTCGTCATCTTCGTCACGCCGTTGACTTCTGTGAGCTCGACCGTCTCGAAGGCCTCTACGCCCGGCCAACCTTCGAACTGCCAGGTGTCAACCAGACGGGTTGGGGGAGTGAGCTCCAAATAGGTCCCCCGAAACGAGCACTCGACCCCTTCTTTGGTGACGCAGACGAAGTGGTAGGCACCGCCCACGCGAAGGTCAACCGTACACACGGTCATCGTGTCCTCAAATGCTGGGAACCAGTTGACGATGTGCTCTGGTTTGGTGATGACGTCGAATACAAGCTCGATCGGAGCGTCGAAATCTCGAGTCGCCACAATTTCGAGATTGTTTGGAAACTCAACGCTGGTCGATCCATTCGCGTGGGGTGTCACGATTCTCCTCCTTGTTGCTGCTGTATATCTTTGAGGTATCCGCCCAGGCGATCTAGTCGGTCGTTGAGCGCTTGTTCGTACCTCGACAACCACTCCTGCACGGGCTGAAGGCGTGCGGGCTCGAGGCGGTAGAGTCGCCGGCGGCCGTCGGCGCGACACCTAACCAGTCCCACCTCGCTGAGCACCCGCAAGTGCTTCGAAACCTGGGGCTGAGTCATCGCGAGGTCGTTCACGAGTGTTCCGACCGCCTTCTCGCCGGTGATCAGCGCGTCCAGAACGTCGCGGCGATGGGATTCGGCGATGGCGTTGAAAACGTCCGATGTCGTCGAGGAGCGGGCCACAACCGGCTACTATATATTCTCGTATCGGCATATGTCAAGCGTCGACTGAGCTCAGTCGCGGTTCAGACCTCCGGATCGTCCATAATTTCGTGGACCGCTTGAGCACACCGGCATGACGCGGCAAACCTTGCAGCCCACTTCAGTGCGTCCGCGCGTGAGGGAACGTCAACGATCGCGAATCCGCCGAGCTGCTCCTTGCTCTCGGGGTAGGGGCCATCGGTGACGGTACCGTCGGTGCCGACCACGGTCAGCGTTTCGTGGGTGCGCAGTCCACCGCCGAACACCCAAACTCCGGTGTCTTGGGCTTCTCGGACGACCGCGTGCACATCCCTGGATACCTCGGGCAGGTCCTCTTCAGGAAAAGTCATGGCGCCATCCTCAAATGAGATCAGGTACCGCGTCATCGTGTGCTCCTTATCTGATGGCCGGATTGGCCGCTCTTCACTCTTACTACGAACGTGTCGCGCCCAGTCCGACACAATCGAAAGGGAAATGTTTCGATCGACTTGTGAACAACCAGCCTCGATGTGAGGTGCTCGGTGCGAGCTAGCAGGGGTTCGGCCGGTTCTGTCGTCGCCGCGCCAGAAATGACTTGCCTGATGGGCTTACGGCGACCAGACGCACCCCACTCGCATCACGCCAACTGACCACGTAGTGGGCGTCGACGGCGTCTTCCCACACAGGCAGGCGCGGGCATGACGTTCGCCACGCTTCTTGCACCTCACCGTAGGGACGGGGATCAGGACCGATCCACTCGAGGAGTTCTTCGATGAGCGACTCGACAGTGGCACTCGTGACCATGGGCTACGACGTGACTTTGGCCATGGCTAGATGGACGAACCCGGTGAACTGCGTGGTGCTCACGGCGGGGTAGCTTCCTTCCAAAACGGCGACGATGACCTTGTTCTTGCGAGCAATGACGTAGTCGTAGAAGATCGTGATGTCGCCGGTCTTAAAGATCATCTGGTAGGCCACGCTCTGATTTCCTTGGCGGGGGAAGGAGAACTTCGTAACCGTTCCAGTCGAGGTGTAGCCCTTGTAGGGACCCGAGGGGTTGGGACACGCCGCGATCGTCGCGGCGATGTCCTTAAAGGCGGTCTTCGCGTTGGAGTACGTGGCGATCTTTTCGTCGAGGAATGGCACGTCGCCCGTGTGAACGAAGTAGACCTCGGCGACGTGGGTCTGCGTTACCCCGCTTGGTTCGAGCAAGTCGTGCAGGCAGCCAACGCCCGTGTTGCTGTTGGTCTCGGCAAACCACCCCGAACCCACTTGACTCAAACTCAGAACCTGGTTTGCGAGCGAGGACGTAGACGCGCTCGCGCTCATGGTGAGCGTCGCGCTCACCATGAGCGCCGACGTGACAACCCCGAGCCTTCGCATGACCGGTCGACGCATCGCCCTCCCTTAGGTCACCACGGAACAGTCCCGCCGGTGTGGTGGCCCTCATACTAGACAGGCTGGATAGAAATTTCGAGGACGAGGCGCGAAGCGCCATAGACGCGCTACAGGCCGGGTTCTGCCGGTGAAATGACGACACCGACATCGCCATAGGGCATGGGCTTACGCCGAATGAGGCCCGCCAGGGCTCCAATGGACTTAGACAGGGTGACCATATAGCCGTACTTGTCGCGTACCTTGGCCTTGATTGTGAGGTACTCCGGCCCCGTCGTAATTCGAGCGGTACCTTCGGTGACGGGTGAACCCGGGCGTACCCGCCCCCTCGCATCAGACGCCTGGACGGTGACGCGACTCGTGTGGGCGAGTCGCTTGGCCTTGCCCGACGCCGAGCTGGTGGCGAATCCGAAGGTGCCCCCCTCGAGGGCCACGACCCACACGGGTGAGGCGACGGGCGTGCCGTCGCGACGATAGGTCGTCAGCAGCATGTACTTCTCGTCGGCGATGCTCACAAGGCGAGTGTATCGAAGCACATAGCTGCCCAGAGGGGTCGCGCCGGCTAATCGGGTGTGTGGTCTTCTTTGGGCACGTAGGGGGGAATGTCGGGATGGTGTTCGATGATGTGGTCAAGCTTGGCGTGCAGTTCTGAGGTTGCGGCTTCGAAGTGTCGTTTGACGTACTTCTCGATCGCGCGACGCACGGGCGGATAGAAGATCGTGGTAGCAATGGCGGCGATAATGACCCACACCAGGGTGCCGACGACGTCGCCGGGTATGCCGCCGGACCCGCCCGCTGGCCAGACCCAGCGATCCCAAAACGTGAGCGCCGTCACATGGTGCCCTGGTTCAGGTGCTCATGCAGGGCCGGGTGCTTGAGGGCGTGCTCTTTTTTCAGGGCGTCGTGCTCAGTATCGGTCGTATGGCGGTGACACGTCTCGTAGTGCGTGCCCTCAACCTTGCCCAAGCCGAACTTCAGCGCGGGGCGCCAGCAACTGTGGCACTTGTGGCGACGGTAGATGGCCACGATGCTGAGGATGATGGCTCCTTCGCCGAGGTCGGCTCCGAACCCGCTCCAAAAGGCGTACCACTTGCCCGATTCGTTCGCGACCCCCGTGACCTGCAGTAACCAATGCCAGACAGCCAACCGAGGAGCCCCCAGACTCTGCGCGCCAGACGACAACTAATTGTAGGCGTGGTCTCGTGGCAATCGGGGAATGGTCGAGGTCCCCACTTCAAGCGGCCGAGTGGCGATGCGGCTTCGATAACCTGAGTCGAGGCGTCGTGTCGACTACCGATCCCTACTCTGTAAAGGACACTCATGACGGACTTTGCCGGACTCTGGAATGCGACGCTATACACGCCCATCGGCGAGATGGCGGCCACGTTCGACATTCATGACGACAACGGCCACATTACCGGCACCGCGAGCAACGGCAAGGAGACGGTCGAGATTCTCGATGCCGTGGCCGACGGCAACACGCTCACCTGGAACATGAAGGTGACCACGCCGATGAAACTGACCCTCAAGTTCGATATCACCTTTGACGGCGACTCGATGGAGGGGACCTCGAAGGCCGGAATCCTTCCGTCGTCACGCGTAGTGGGAACCCGCGCGTCCTAGGGCGAGTCCTCGCGGGCCAGCTATCTGGTTCCCGCGCGTTTATCCCCAAAAATGGGCAAATAATGCGCCGACCGATGAGTTGACACCCTCGAAATGGTCTAATCGGTATGACCATGCAGAAGATATCGAGTGACGAGGAGTCTGATCTCGTCGAGCGCGCACGCCGGGGCGACGAGCGCGCCTACGAAATGTTGATCGAAGGGCACCGCGCTGAGCTCCATGCGCACTGCTATCGCATGCTGGCGTCGGCCCACGACGCCGACGACGCAGTCCAGGACGCACTGATCCGCGCCTGGCGAGGCCTGGCCGGATTCGAGTCGCGCAGTTCGGTGCGTACCTGGCTGTTCAAGATCGCCACGAACTCGTCATTCGATCTGTTAAAGAAGCGCTCGCGGCGCGAGCTGCCCCTCGATCGGGGCCGGCCGGCTCGCGTGGGGGAGTCGCCCGGAGAGGCGCTGCTCGATGCGACGTGGATCGAACCGTACCCCGATCGGCTTATCGAGTCCAGCGAGAAGTCCCCACACGCCCGCTACGAAGCCCGTGAGAGCCTCGAACTTGCCTTCATTGCAGTTATCCAGCGCGTGCCAGCCCGTCAGCGTGCCGTCTTTATCTTGCGCGAGGTGCTCGGTTACTCGGCTCTGGAGACCGCCGAGGTGCTTGACATGAGCGTGGCCGCGGTCAACAGCGCCCTTCAGCGCGCTCGGTCGGCCATCGCGGAACGGCTACCGTCAACCTCTCAGTCCCAGGAGCTCTCGCGTCTGGGTGATGACGCCGTTCAGGAGCTGGCCCGGCGATACTCCGAGGCGATAGATCACGCCGACGTGGCGGCAATTGTGGCGCTGTTGACCGATGACGCGACGTGGTCGATGCCTCCTCACCCCGCGTACTACCGGGGTCGTCGCGCGATTGAGCGCTTTCACGAAGGAGACGTGTCCCAGGTGCGCTGGCGGCATCGCACAACCTCGGCGAACGGTCAACTCGCCGTGGGCGGCTACATCTTTGACGATGAGCGCCAGACCTATGTGGGCTCGGTGCTGGATGTCCTGACTCTGCGAGACGGACTGATCGAGCAGGTCACCGCGTTCTTTTCCGCGCCCGGCTTGGGCCGCAGCGAGGGCGCCGGGGGATACGTCGACGCCGTCAATTTCGCTGACTTCGGCCTGCCCCGAGAGATTGGCCAGTAGCGCAGCACGAACCGATGAGTTTTCGCCACTACGAGAGTCAGTATTGCTAAGAAACAACAAACAAGGAGACAGAGATGTCAGCGACGTACGAAGATGCCCAACTAGTAGTGCAACTCATGCAATGGGAGACGGCCGTGGGGGTGGACGACGCGCTCGCAGTTCTCTTCAGCGAGTCCTTTGACCCGGAGACGGCGTCACTGGACGACCCCAATGTCAGAAAGGTCCTGACCTTTGGCGAAACGGTGGGCGCGTTGGTGAAGCACCACGTGCTGGACCGCGATCTCATCCGTGACGTGTACTGGTTCGACGGGATCTGGGAGAGGGTCAAGCACCACGCGTTGACGGCTCGAGCAGAGTCCGGCGAAGCGGCGCTGTACGAGAACTTCGAGTCGTTGGTCTCTGTCTCCTAAAGGCCAGTCTCAGGGCGTTGCTAGGGTGCCAGCGTGCAACTTGACTTCGATGGCGACGTGTTCTATTGGCGCGGCCCGTCACCCTTTCACTTTGTCGCGGTACCCGAGCCAGAGAGTGCTGAGATTCACGCCGTGGCCGCGCAGGTGACCTACGGCTGGGGCGTCATCCCCGCTCAAGTGCAGGTAGGAGCGACCAGTTTCACGACGTCGCTGTTTCCCAGAGACGGCGGCTACGTCGTGCCGCTGAAGAGCGAGGTGCGCCGTGTCGAGTCGATCGAACTTGGCGATTCAGTGCACGTAAGGTTGATGATCGAGGTGAAGTTTTAGGCCGTCGTTGAGTGAAAGCCGTTCTCGTGCCCGTGTACCGACTGATCTGTGGCATCACCATCGGAGTTCTTCTGGTCTCGGTTACCGTCACGGTCTCTCCAAGTTCGTCAGCCTCAGCGCCGGCTTCGTGGGCCTACCCCAACGGCGATCTCGCCAACACGCGGAACGCGACGACCTCGAGCATCAACCTCGCCAACGTCGAGCACCTCAAAGAAGCCTGGACGTTCCAGCTCCGCGGCAAGGCGACCGCAAGCGTGGGAGGCTACGGCACGCTGGCCGCCAATCCGATCGTCCAAGACGGCGTGGTCTACATGCAGGATCTGCACTCCAACGTCTACGCCCTGTCGTTGTCCAGCGGTCACCTGTTGTGGGAGCACGACTTCAACAAGCCCGAGCTGAGTGGCCCGGGGCCCAACGGTGTGGCCGTGGACAACGGCGACGTGTACGGCGAGACTCCCCACGCCGCCTTTGCGCTCAACGCCGCGAACGGCAAACTGATCTGGTCAAACGATCACCTCCTGGCGAAGGGTCAGGGCACGTTTGGCATTCAGCCTCAGGTCAGTAACGGGCAGGTGTTTCTCGCTAGCCAGTACGGATCGGCCCCGGGCGGGGGACTACTGATCGCGCTCAACGCCGCCACGGGACACGAGGAGTGGTCCTTTAAGACCATGACCGGTCCCGAGCCCGGAGTGCGCGCGTTGGGACTGGGCGCGGGCGGCGCGTGGGAGACGCCGCTGGTGAGTTCGGACGGTACCGTGACCTACGGGATCGGTAACCCGTACCAGAGTGTGGGCGAGGCGTACGCGCAACCGGCGCGACTGTTGTACTCGGACAGCGACGTGAGCCTGAACGCTG
Organism: Acidimicrobiales bacterium; assembly: GCA_035502215.1. Classification (GTDB taxonomy): domain Bacteria; phylum Actinomycetota; class Acidimicrobiia; order Acidimicrobiales; family RAAP-2; genus RAAP-2. Next base: position 9,175 of record DATJUR010000002.1, read on the forward strand.
TCACCGGCAAGCTCAACTGGTACTACCAAGGCGTCGAAAACGATTTCAAGGACTACGACATGCAGGCCTCACCCATCGCCGCGAGCGTTGACGGTACGTCGGTGGTGATCGGGGGCGGAAAGATGGGATACGTCTACGAGATGAACGCGTCGAGCGGCGCGCTGATCTGGAAGCGAGCAGTGGGCGTTCACAACGGAGATGACCAGCAGTCGCTCAAGGCACTCAAGCACACCGGGACGTTGAAGTTGCCCTTTACGTACTTGCCCGGCGCGTTGGGGGGAATCCTGACGAACATGGCCTACGCGAATGGCACAATTTACGCCGCGACCATCAACCTGCCGCTTCGCTTCACCACCTCGACTCAGGTAAATGGTCAGGCGCCCACGGGGTCGTTTGCCTACGGCGGCGACCTGGTGGCCCTCAACGCGGCGACGGGGGCGATTGAGTGGAGTACCAAACTTAAGGGAATACCTGACGGTGGGGCCACGGTCTCGAACGACCTCGTGTTCACGGCGCTGGTGAGTGGTCGGCTCATCGCGTGCAACCGGGCGACCGGCGCGATCGTGTTGAACAAGAAACTACCTCGCTCGATGAACTCGACCCTGGCGATCGCTGGCAACACCGTCATCGTTCCTACCGGTGGCCCGGTGGCCAAGGGTTCGAAAGACAAGTCTCAAATCGTGGCCTACACGGTGCCCGCCGCGTGAGGCGGCTCAACATCTCGTGCGCTGAGCGCGGCGCCAGTCCGTAGTATCGGCTCGTGAGCGATATCGACGAACACGGCCGGCCAGAACCGCCACTTGCCAGCGATGAAGTGGCGACGTTGCGAGGATTCCTCGACTACCAGCGTGCCACCTTCGAGTGGAAGTGCACCGGATTGGATGCGCCGGCCCTACGGACCTCGGTGGGTGCGTCCACGATGACGCTGGGTGGCATGATGAAACACCTAGCGGTCGTCGAAGAGGGGTGGTTTTGGGAGCAACTGTGGGCGCGCCCGGCCGGTCCACCGTGGAACGCGGTCGACTGGGAAGACGATCGCGACTGGGAGTGGCGAACGTCACTGGATGACTCGCCCGAGCAGTTGTGGGCCCAGTGGCGCAAGTCGGTCGATATCGCGAACTCGGCGTTGGACGAAGCACTCCGCGGAGGTGGACTCGATCAACTCGCGCTTAAGCAGTG
>DATJUR010000003.1:0-2687 GCA_035502215.1 Acidimicrobiales bacterium
CGGGATGGCCCGGGTCATGCGGCTGCCAAAACTGCGCACCACTTCGTCGGGCGCCTCTCGCGACCCGTAGGTGAAGCTCGTCGCGATTCGCGCGAAGCGCGCGCGCAGCGCGAGCTGGGCGATCGCGGCCGCCGCGGCTGCGGCCATCGCCCACCAGAGCAGGTCGCGCCCGGAGCGATTCGCCGGGGCCTTGTCGAATCCTCGAACTGCGAGCAGGTAGGCACCCGCCACGATCGCCACGGTACCCAGAGTCGTGAGCAGGTGGACCAGGACTCGATCGGCGTGCTCGGCCGCGGGCGTTGAGCCGACCGCGAGCCCCAGGGGAACCAAGCAGCCCAGCGCCAACAGCGCGGGTGCGACGTCGAGGGGCCAGTCGACCAGTGAGTGCAGCGTCAGGACAATCACGCCCAGCGTGAGGGTCAACGTGGCGCCGATCGTGACGCTCTGGACTCGTTGTCGCCCGCGCGCCGAAGCAACCACGTAGCGGGCCCGCGCGGCGGGGAACGTCGTGGCGAGTGCGATCACCCAACCAACCGTGAACGGCCAAGGTGACAGGGCTCGAGAACCCGTGAGGTACACCACCGAGAGCGCAAGGGCCACGCCGTACCAGGCGGCGGCCGCAAACTGGCGTGAACGATCGATGAGTTGGCCGTCGCTAAGGGCGAGGACCAGGTGGAGTACTACTGCCATCGTGAACAGCGCGGCGACCTCGGCTACCTTTCGCCAACCGGCCTCCGCTCCGAGGCCATGTGCGTCGCCGACGCGCATGGCAACAATGGCGACGCCGCCCCCGAGCGCGACGAGGGACGACAAGAGCGCGAGACCGCTGTCGCGCGACATCGCGCTCAGGGCAGCGAGCGACCAACACAGCACGCAAAGACAGGCGATCACCCAGAAGACCACGCGTCCCGCGTGGGGGGCGTCGGTGAGCGCCACGAGAACCGCGACGAGCGAGAGGGCGACGAAGAGCCCGGAGACCAGGCGCCGACGCGTCGCCGGCACGGTCGCGCTCGATTGAGGAGCAGACGTCACGCTCACGGCGTCGCGCGTACTCAGAACGTGCCGATCACTGTGACGGTCTCGCTCGCGACGTCGTTGTCGTCGAGAATCCGTCCGTCACGCATGCGCAGGACCGTGTCAGCCGCGGCGGCGACGTGCGCGTCGTGAGTGACCAGGATGATGGTTTGACCCTGGGCGTGCAGGCGGCTCAGCAGTTCGATCACCTCTTGACCGCCGACCGAGTCGAGGGCTCCGGTCGGTTCGTCCGCGAGCAGCAGCGTGGGCTCGTTGGCGAGGGCACGGGCGATCGCGAGCCTCTGTCGCTGGCCCCCCGAGAGCACGCCGGGCATCTCGGACGCCTTGTCGCCGATGCCGAGCAAGTCGAGCAGGTCGCGCGCACGCGACTCGGCCGCCTTGCGACTGCGCCCCGCGATGATCGCGGGCAGTGCCACGTTCTCGAGCACACTCATGCCTTCGAGGAGGTTGAAGAACTGAAAGACGATCCCGATGTGCCGGCGGCGGATGAGGGCGTGACTGTCCTCGTTGCCCTCCGACATGGACTCGCCCGCCACCACGATCGTTCCTTCGTCGGCGTCCTCGAGTCCCGCGATCAGGTTCAGCAACGTCGACTTGCCACAGCCCGAGGGACCCATCAGCGCCACGAATGAGCCCCGTTCCACCGTCAGGTCGACACCGCGCAGTGCGCGCACCGGCGCGAGTTCGGCCTCGAAGGTCTTGCGAACTCCTCGCACCACGAGGGCGGGTTCTACCAGTACCTCTTCGGTCACGTCGATTTCGATGGACGTCATAGCGCTTCTCCTTCTCGGGCTCTCGTGAGACTTGACGGGGCCGCGTTCTGTGCGGCGAGGATCTTGTAGGACACGACGGGCGAGTCGCGCCCCTTGACGAGTTGGGCGTCGAGTTCGATGGTGGCCACGTCCAGAGTGAGGGCCGACTTGGTGGCTTCGGAGAGGACGGTCTCGCCGGCTGCGGCCAACTGCTGGAGGCGTTGGGTGAGATTGACGGTGTCACCAACCAACGTGTACTCCAGGCGCTCTTCGGATCCGAGCAAAGCGGCCGCCACCTCGCCAGTGGACACGCCAATGCCGAGTCCAAAGACGGGACGACCTTCGACGACCCAGCGCTCGTTGATCTCGGCCTGCAGGGCGTGCATGCTGGTGGCGGCCAAGACTGCTCGATCGGCGTGGTCCTCGCTGGGCACCGGAGCCCCGAAGACCGCCATCACCGCGTCGCCAACGAACTGCATCACCGTTCCCCCCTGTCCAATAATGGCGCGATTCATCGCGGCACGGTGGGTGTTGAGTTGTCCCGCCAACTCACTCGGATCGGCGTGCTCGGCGATCGTGGAGTACGAGCGAATGTCACTCATGATCACCGTGCAGTCCAGGCGTTCGGTCTCGCCAATGCGTCGACCCTCGTGGCGCAGTTTCTCGGCGATCCCGCCCGGCAGCAGTCGCGAGAGAGTCTCACCCTGCTCTTCGCGGTCGACGATCGACTGGTGAAGGTGGCGCAGGCGATCGAGCGCGCCTTGATGGCCTGCGCTCACCTCCTGGGCGAGTTTGAAGAAGAGGGCTTGGACCTGGGCGTCCACCGCCTCAGGCGTCGTGCGCCGCGCCACGGCGATCGCCTTGATGGGCTTGCCTTCGGCCACGAAGGCGAGCAGTGCT
>DATJUR010000004.1:0-5367 GCA_035502215.1 Acidimicrobiales bacterium
ATCGGCTCCTAGGTCGAGCCCGGCGATGCGGTCTTCTTCGCTGCCTCGAGCGGTCACCATGATGATGGGCGCCTGGCTCACCGCCCGCAGGCCGTGAAACAGATCGACGCCGTCTCGATCGGGCAGGCTGAGATCCAAGAGAATGAAGTCCGTGGGTAGGGCGTTGAACGCCTCGGCGGCCGTACCCACGGATCGAGCGTCGAACTCCGCGCGACGAAGCCCGTTGACCAGCGCCCGGGCGATGGGCTCGTCGTCTTCGATGACCAATACGTTCACGCTCAAGTATCTACGTCCCCCACGCGCAGCGAACCGTTCCCGAAGGAGTCTTTACCGACTCTTTAGGGTTCGCCGCGCGGTCGACCCAGTTGACATTAGTTAGAGCACCTTGGACAAGAAACTCGCCAGGCGCTCGGACTTCGGCGCGGCCAGGACCTCGCGAGGATTACCGGACTCCTCGATCACGCCGTGGTCGAGGAAATACAACGTGTCGGCGACCTCTCGGGCGAAGTTCATCTCGTGGGTGACAACCATCATGGTCATACCGGTCTGGGCGAGGTCCTTCATGACGTCCAGCACCTCGCCCACCAGCTCGGGGTCGAGCGCCGAGGTGGGCTCGTCAAAGAGCATCAACTTGGGTTCCATGGCGAGGGCCCGGGCGATCGCCACTCGTTGTTGCTGACCCCCCGAGAGTTGGCTCGGGTAGAACCCGTCCTTGCCCTCGAGACCGACTCGCGCTAAGAGTTGGCGGGCCCGCTCGACGGCGAGTTGGGGGCTCGTCCCCTTGACCTTCTCCTGACCGATCACGATGTTCTCGAGCACCGTGAGGTGTTGAAAGAGGTTGAACTTCTGAAAGACCATGCCGATCTGTGAGCGCTCGTGACAGATCTCCTTGTTGTTGCGTTCGTAGAGGCGCCCGTTGCGCTCCTCGTACCCCACGAGGTTGCCGTCGACGAAGAGTTCTCCCGCGTCGTGCTTTTCGAGGTGATTGATGCAGCGAAGAAACGTGCTCTTGCCCGAACCGGACGGTCCGATCAGACAGGTCACTTCCCCGCGACTCACCGTCAAGGTCACGCCCTTTAACACCTCGACTCCCGCGTAGGACTTGTAGACGTCGCGGGCGTCGACCATGGGAGTGCTCACGTGGTCCTCGGCACGTCTTGATGCATGCGGAACTTGGCCAGGATGCCGCGCAGGTCAGTTCTCACACGCTGTAGGGGTGTGGGAGGCGGGGTACGCAGAGCACCCTTGGCGAAGTGCCGCTCCAGATAGAACTGACCGGTCGACAGAACGGTCGTAAAGATCAGGTACCAGAGGCTGGCGGTGATGAGGAGCTGAATCACCTCGTAGTTGGTCGCTGAGATGTTGCTCACCGCCCCGAGCAGTTCGATCACCCCCGCCGCGCTCAGCAGAGAGGTGGTCTTGAGCATCGAGATCACTTCATTGCCGGTGGGCGGAATGATCACTCGCATCGCCTGGGGCAAGATCACCAATCGCAACGTCTGGGCTCGGGTCATGCCAATGGAGGTCGCCGCTTCGATCTGTCCTTCGTCCACCGAGATCAGTCCCGACCGGGCGATCTCGGACATGTAGGCGCCCTCATTCAAACCCAAAGCGAAGATCCCGGCCGTGAACGGCGTAAACAGCGAGTCGGACGTGACGTGAAAGAAGTCGTAGTGCAAGAACGGCACACCAAGTCGCAGGTTGTAGTACAGGGCGCCGATGTTGAACCAGAGCAGAATCTGAACGTAGACGGGGGTTCCGCGAAAGAACCACGTGTAGAGCCACGCCGTCGTCGAGAGCAACCGGTTACTGGAGAGACGCATAATGGCGACCGCCACACCGATCACGATGCCCGCCGCCATGGCGATCACGGTCAACTCCAGTGTCAACAGGAGTCCGTGGAGTACTTCACTCGACGTGAAGTACTGGCCAACCACGTTCCAGCCAAAGCGCCAGGTGAGCTGGGGCGCACAGTGTCGAGCGCTCGCCGGGCCCGAACACACGTAGTGACCGTCGGGCACCTTGGACAACAGGGTGTGAACCAGCATCGCCACGAGCACCATGGCGATCGCGGCCGCGACCCACTGACCGTAATGACGAACGGGGACGACCTTGAGTGGTTCGCCCCCGTTCGTTGACATGCGTGTTGTCAGTGTCTAGTCAGTACTCAGATCGCTTAGGACGTTGCTCCGTCGATGACGATCTTGGACGAAGGAATCGCCCCGGCCTCCACACCCCACTTGTTCAAGATGGCGCTGTAGGTGCCATTCGCGATAAGGGTCTTGATGGCCGCTTGAATGGCCTTGGCCAGACCGTCGCCCGCCGCGGTCTTGGGGGTCGCGATGCCGTAGGGCGCGACGTTCACGGCGCTGCCCACGGACTTAAAGAGACCCTTGGAGGTGGCCACCACGTAGTCGGCGATCTGGGAGTCCAAGAACCCGTAGGTCGCCTGGCCCGAGGACACCGCAGTGTTGGCTTCGGTCTGAGTGGGGAACGCCAGGACGTCGACCTTCTTACCCGCCGGGCACGACTTGGAGGCGGCGGTCGCGTCGGTCTGCTCGGTCGTACCCGTCTCGACGGCCACCTTCTGGCCACAGAAACTCTTGAATCCGCTGAACTTGGCCATTGACGTCTTCTTCACGTAGACACCCTCACCGGCCTGGAAGTAGTCGACAAAGTACACCTGCTTCTCACGGGCCTTGGTGTCGGTGAACGAGGAGTTGCCGATGGTGTACTTGCCCGACTTGATGCCCGCAATGATGTCGTCAAAGGTGACGTTGTTTTCATTCACCTTGATGCCCAGGGTGGTGGCGATCGCGTACATCAAGTCGACGTCAAAGCCGATCATCGTGCCATTGGAGCTAATGGACTCATCGGGGGCGTAGGTGGCGTCAGTGGCCACTTGAATGGTGCCCGACTTGTAGGCGGCAGGCACCAACTTGGCGTCCATCGCGCTATAGACGCCCTTAATCGACGAGGCCCCCGCCGTCAGGCTGGTTGCCAGCACCAAAGACGTCACGCCCGCCGCGACTAGTAGTTGGCGAATCCGGATGGTGCGCTGCATGAAATCTCCCCTGTGAATCGACCGCGTCTCGCGATACCAAGACACATTGTTATCACTTTCTGGGCTCCGACGAGGTTGCGCCCTCGAGCGGGTCGACGCGCCGCCGATCCCTGATCTGAGTTGAAAAATGCGCCCCGCGACTGGCTCCGCCTAGGGAATCGTGGTGGAGGTCGTGGTCGTAGTGCTCGTCGACGTCGTGGTTGTCGTCGTAGTCGTGGTGGTCGTGGTCACGTCGCTGGGCGAGCCGATCCACTCGACCTCGATACCCTCGGGGGTGCGCACTCTCGCCATCAGGGTTCGAATCGAGTGCGACAGTGCGAGAGCGTCACTGCCGGCAAGTCCCAGGGCGTTCCACGAGTGCTCACCCAACACGACCGCGAAGGTCGTGTACGACGTGGTGCCGATCACATCGACCATTGCCATGGCGTCGCAGCCGCCCGCTTCACTGGTGTAGCCCGACTTCACGCCGATCACGTTTCCCTGACCGGTAAAGGGCGTGTAGGACGGAACGACACCCGCGAGGGGAAGCGCGACCTCGGGCAAGATCACGATTGATCTCACCACCGGCTCTTGGGTCATGAGATCGGCCGCCACCACGACCTGATTGGCCGCGGTCGACACGTCACCCGCCGAGATACCGGTGACGTCGACGTAGTGGGTCTGGCGAAGGCCCAGGGCCTTGGCGGTTTCATTCATCACGTTGACGAAGGTGCCTTGGCTCAGACCGGTGAGCGCGGCCAAGAGTTGTGCGTAGTCGCCCGCCGAGTGCACCAACATTCCTCGTAGCAACGTGCGCTCACACAGGCGTTCTCCCAGCTTGATGGGCACACCGGACTGATCAGTCGCTTCGTCGTACTCGTACAACGCCATGTCATTTCCATTGACCGTCTCGCACGGTCCCGTCTCGGCTCCACTCAGGGGCAAGCGATGCAGCGCGACCCACGCGGTCATCAATTTGGTGAGGCTCGCGATGGGTTGGCGGGGCTGGTTGGGCGAGGACGCGGCCACCGACAACTGGGGCACCAGAATGGCCGCACTACCACTCGAGGGCCAGTCCAACGGCGTCTTGTCGTACGTCGTCGTGGTGGTAGACGTTGGTGGACTGGTTGAGGTCGTGGACCCGGGAAGACTCGTCGTCGTCGAGGTCGTACTGGTGGTCGTGGTGCCCACCGTGGCGGCCGGGGGGGAAGAGCCGACCAGGAGGCCGAGGGCGACCGCGCTCACCCCGAGAATTGAGACGCCCGCTCGCCACAGTTTCGAGGCGAGCGGGCGATTCACGTCGGCAAATTTACTTCACCCTCGCCGTAGTACTCGCGAGTAACGCGTCCGATGCGTCGGCGTCGCGCTGCGCGAGTCACTTTGTAACCGGTTCGTAATCGATTCGCACTACGGCGTGAGATTTTGCGCGCGCAGGCGCAAAGTAAACTCGCACAAATGACTTCTAAGAATCACCGGGTCTCCTCCCTGGTCGCGATGAGTGCGGTGATGGTCAGCACGATCGGCGTGGCCACGACAACTGGGGCCGCCACCCTTCACAACCGACTCGCCATTCCGCCCTTCAGTATCCGCCTCGAGGATCAGTTTCTAGCGACGCTTCGCTATCTGCCGGTCAACTTTGTGCCGACGTCTCCCGCGACGACGACCACCACGACTACGACGACCACCACGACGACGACACCGACGTCCACGACCACCACGACCACCCTGCTCGACACCACGTCGACCACGACCACCACCACGACGGTGCCCGTGACCAAGAAGCCGGTCAAGACCCCCAAGCCCACCGCGCTAGTGGCCGGGACCTTCGTGTGGAAGTACCCCGCGTTGAACTCAATCTTGCGAAGCCTGTGGCACGTGGGAACGAACAACGTGGTCCTCCAAGGAGCGCTCATGCGATTCCAGAACGTGCACGACCTCACCACGACCGGACAGATGAACGGTGCGACGTGGATTGCCCTCACCAAGGCGGTGCTCGCTCACCAGGCCAACCCCGCGAGCTATAACGACGTCTACGTGTCCACGGGATCACCCGAAACTGTGACCCTGTACGAGAACGGCAAGAAGACCTTCAGCTCACTGGCGAACACCGGAGTGGCTGATGCCCCCACGCAGAGCGGGACCTATCCGGTGTACTTGCGCTTTACGGTCACCACGATGTCGGGCGTGGAGCCGGACGGTCAGACCTACGACGACCCCGGCATCCCGTGGGTGTCGTACTTCCACGGCGGCGACGCGCTGCACGGATTCATTCGCTCGTCCTACGGGTACCCCCAGAGCCTGGGCTGCGTGGAGATGCCCTTCGC
>DATJUR010000005.1:0-35741 GCA_035502215.1 Acidimicrobiales bacterium
AACGCGTTGTTTGAGCGCCGCATTTGGTGGTGACCAGTTCCAGGCGACGAATGCGAGACCGATCGCGGCGGGCGCCTTGATTGCGGTAGCGAGTGAGACGAAGAACAGCGCCCACACGGGGTGGCGCTGCACGGCGAGGGCCAGTCCAATAACCAGGAACGCGGTCATCAGCGCGTCATTGTGTGCGCCGCCGATGAGGGTCAACAGCACGAGGGGGTTCATCGCCGAGAGCACGAACGCCTCGCCCGGGTCGCGCTTGAGACCGCGCGCGAGCCAGATCACGCCGTAGCCGATCGCCGCCACCGCGATGACTTCGAGCAGGCGCAATCCCACGACCGTCGCTAACTGATGCTGTCCGCTTAACTTCACGATCGTGCTGTCGATGAAGAGAAAGAAGGGGCCGTACGGGGCCGGGGTATTGCTCCACAGCGGATCCACGGGCAACGTCCACAAATTGGACTTGGCCCCCAGGGTCCAGGGTCCATAGAGGTACGGACTGATGTGCAAGGACGTCATCTCGCCCTGGGCCGCGTAGCTAAAGACGTCGCGCGAAAATAGGGGTGGGGCGACCACCATGGGCGCAGCCCACAGCGCGAAGATCCACCACAGCTTCTTGAGCGGCACACCCCCGTGGAGTTTCAGGACCTCGGAGAGTCGCAGCCACACCCGCATCAGCAACAACAGTCCGCCGTAAACCAAGACGACCGACAAGATGTACTTGGTTTCACTGGGCACTCCCGAGGCGTTGGCCGCGGGTTCTCCGAAGAACCAGGTGTTCGTGAGGTTGAATTTGAAGGGCGAGTTGGTGAACGACGATCCGGCCAGGATCGCCGTCAACGCCACGAAGCCCAGTACTGCAGGCTGCCAGAGAAAGGCCCAGCCCTCGAAGGGACCGGGGGTAAAGCGACCCAGGGGTGTGTAGCGGCGCTCGAGCAGTTGTACCCCGGACTCGAAGCTGGTCGCGCCACGTTCGTAGGTTCTACGAACCCCGCTCGCCCACGAGTTCACTCGACCCACGAAACTCCTCTCGCCACGCACGTGACACCGTACTGCTCTCGCTCAACGCGGGACGCGGCCAACCCCGACAGGTTGGCCTTGGTGGGCCGGGAGGGATTTGAACCCCCGTAGGCTACGCCGTCTGGTTTACAGCCAGATCCCATTGGCCACTCGGGCACCGACCCGCCGAGGATTCTACTGTGTCGGGCCTCCAGCGCCCAAGTCGCTCACTCGCTAACGGCGTCACGCGAGAGGGCCGTATCATTTGGCATGCCGAGTTTCGACGTGGTTTCGGAGATCGACCTCCAAGAGGTGCGCAACGCGGTCGACCAGGCCAACCGCGAAGCCAGCAACCGCTTCGACTTCAAAGGCACCGACGCCACCATCGAGTTCTCCGAGAAGGAGCTCACGTTGAGCGCCAGCACCGAGGACCGACTCCGCGCGCTCTACCAGTTGCTCGAAGAAAAACTGGTCAAACGTCAGGTGTCGCTCAAGACCCTCGACCCCGGAAAGATCGAAGAGGCCAGCCACAACAGTGCGCGCCAGAAGGTGTCGCTAAAGGCTGGGATCTCCCAAGACGTGGGCAAGCAGATCAACAAGTTGATCAAAGAGATGGGACTAAAGAACCTCTCCTCGTCGATCCAGGGCGACCAGGTTCGGGTCACCGGCAAACAGCGTGACGACCTCCAGCGGGCGATTGCGTCGCTTAAAGAGGCCGACCTCGCGGTACCCCTGCAGTTCACCAACTTCCGCGACTAGCTCGCAGTGCCCTCTTCCACGCGCAGGTGCTCGTCGATCTCGGCCATCTTGTCCACCTTGAAGATGCGGTTGAAGACGATGAGCTTGAGCACCCAGAACACCGCGAAGCACGTGAGATTGGCGCCGGCCACCAGGGCGGTGTTCGCCACGTGCGACCAGTGGTGCGACTTGGTTTCGTTCCTCGCCCACCACGCACCAAGTTGGGAGAAGGCGATACCCAGGATCGACATCGCTAAGAAAGGCGCGATCTCCTTGCGAACATGGCTGCGACCTCGTTTGCCCCACGTCCAGCGTCGATTGAGCTGGTAGGCGGGCACCATGCCCACGACGTTGCCAGCCAGCGTCGCCCACACGGCGTCGGGAATGATGCGAAATCCATAGAACGCGCTCACCGCAGCGAGCGAGACGACCGTGGTGATCACCGACGCCGCGGTGTAGCGGATCAGTCGCTTGCCGCTGTGCGTGTGACTCCACGCGATCAGTTCAGCGGGTGACCATTTCATGGACGCTCCCTCCGACGGAGAGCCGCGGAACTACGCGGCGGTTTCTTCTTGGAGGGCGCGATCGGCGTCGTGGTGACCGTGCTTGACCACATGGAAGATCCGGTTAAAGACCATGAGCTTCAGGACAAAGAAGATGGCAAAGCACAGCACGTTGGTGCCCGCTACCAGAGCGGTCGACGTGAGGTGGCTCCAACTATGGGTGTGTACTTCGTGGCGCGCCCAAAACGCTCCGAGTTGAGAGAAGGCGATTCCCAAAAAGGCCATCGACCAGTACGGCACGATCTCGTTGCGAAAGTGACTCTTACCTCGCTTGCCCCACGCCCACGCACGGTTCCAGTAGTACGAGGGGATCACGGCAATCAGGTTGCCGCTCAGGGTCGCCCAGATCACGCCCGGAATGATCTTGAGACCATACATGATGGTGATCCAAGCGAAGGAGAGGCCCGTAGTGAGGACCGAACCGAGAAAGTAGCGAGTTAGTTTCTTGCCCTCGGATGTCTTCGTCCACGCGATAAGTCTGCGAAGGCGAGCACTCATTCCGTCCAGTCTACCGGTCGGGGCCAAAGTGCCCGGTGCGAGCGAGATGCAACAATGGACCATGACCGACGCGCTGGACTTCTTGGTCCACCTCCTTGACCTTGAGACCATCGAAGTGAACGTGTATCGAGGCACCAATCCCAAGGAGGAACGTCAACGTACGTTCGGCGGACAGGTGGCGGCCCAGGCCCTGATGGCAGCCGGTCGAACGGTCGACCGGGGCCGAGTGCACTCACTGCACTCTTACTTCTTGCGCCCGGGTGATCCCACCACCCCGATTCTCTACGAAGTGGACCGAATCCGCGACGGCAAAAGCTTCACGACTCGTCGCGTGGTGGCCGTGCAACACGGCCGGGCCATCTACAACATGCAGGCGAGTTTTCACGTCGACGAAGTCAGTCTCACCCACCAGATCGCGATGCCCGAGGTGCCCGGACCTGAGACGATCCGGCCCCTCGCCGAGATCATTCGCGAGAGCGAACTCTCAAATGACTGGCTCAACTTCCCTCGCCCCATCGATCAGCGCTTCGTCGGCGCGGTGCCCTGGGATCCCACGCGCGACCTCGAACCTCGCGAGCTCTTGTGGATTCGCGCCGATGGTACGTTGCCCGACGATCCCCTGTTGCACGCCTGCGTCGTCACCTACGCGAGCGATATGACTCTCATGGACGCCATCTTGCGCCCGCACGCGATCAACTGGGAGGACGGCTCGTTCATGGGTGCGAGCCTCGATCACTGCATGTGGTTCCATCACGACCTGCGCGCCGACGAGTGGCTACTCTACGACGCCGAGTCACCCATCGCCTTCGGAGGCCGAGGACTAGCGCGTGGATTCCTCTTCTCGCGTGACGGCCAACTCAAGGTGTCCATGGTCCAAGAGGGACTGACCCGACTGTTGAGTCCGCGCTAGACGCGTTCGGACATCGGGACGAACTTGCGCTCGCCCGCGCCCACGTACAGCTGGCGGGGACGAGCGATTTTGGCCCCCTGGGCGAGCTGTTCTTGGTAGTGCGACAGCCACCCAGCGGTGCGTGGAATGGCAAAGAGCACCGTAAACATCTCGGTGGGAAATCCCATGGCCTGGTAGATGAGCCCCGAGTAGAAGTCGACGTTAGGGTAGAGCTTGCGCGAGATGAAGTACTCATCCGAGAGGGCGACCTCTTCGAGCTTGAGCGCGATGTCAAGTAGCGGGTTCTTACCAGTCACGGAAAAGACTTGGTCGGCCAGATTCTTGACGATGGTGGCGCGTGGGTCGTAGGTCTTGTAGACGCGATGTCCGAATCCATCCAGCAGCGTCCTCTTTTGCGTCTTGACCTCTTCGACGAAGGCCGGGACATTCTCCATCGATCCGATGCGCGAGAGCATCTTGATCACCGCTTCGTTCGCGCCACCGTGCAACGGCCCGTAGAGCGCGGCTGTCGCAGCCGCGGCTGAAGAGTACGGGTCGGCGTGTGAGGATCCCGCCACGCGCATGGCGGTAGTGCCGCAGTTCTGCTCGTGGTCGGCGTGCAGGATAAACAGGACGTCGAGCGCCCTCGCCAGGATCGGGTCGGGCTCGTAGCGCGGTTCGGCGACCTTCCACATCATCGACAAGAAGTTCTGGGGATAGGTCAACGAGTTGTCGGGATACACGAAGGGCTGGCCCACGCTGAAGCGATGCGCCGCGGCGGCCAGGGTCGGCATCTTGGCGATCAAGCGCACGATCTGCTTCTGAAGAACGTCGGGGTCGCTGAGGTCCTTGGCCTCCTTGTAGTACGTCGACAGGGCCGCGATCGCCGAGACAAGCATGCCCATGGGATGGGCGTCGTAGTTGAAGCCTTCGAGGAAGCGCTTACGGACGTTCTCGTGGATGAAGGTGTGGTACGTGATCTCCTTCTCCCAGGCGGCGGCCTGTTCGGCGTTGGGCAACTCACCGTGCAGGAGGAGATACGCCACTTCGATGTAAGTCGACTGCTCGGCGAGTTGCTCGATGGGATAACCGCGATAGCGCAGGATGCCCGCGTCGCCGTCGATGTAGGTGATCGAGGACTCGGTCAGCGCGGTGGTCATAAAACCGGGGTCGTAAAACCAGATTCCGGGCAGCAGCTTGGACCACTCGCTCGCGGCCACGCCACCATCAACAATGGGAATTTCCCTGCTCTCACCGGAGCGATTGTCGGTCACGGTAATGGACTGCGTCACAGGTCCTCACTTCACTTCTAGGGGGCGTGCCCATCGTACGCTAACTCGCCGGTAAGTGAGTCGGGGCCTCAGTTTCCCGACGGTGACATCTCGAGTCGAAAGTGCTCTTCGGACACTTTGCCCACCGCCGCGCGAACCCCGAGGACGCGTATCACCAAGGTGGCGCGCTCGCTCGGCGACGTCACGAGCGCGTGGGGCACGAAGGCGTAGGCGGCGTCGGGTCCGAGGGTAGCGGTCATGGTCTGGGAAAACGCCTGGCCGAGTCCGTTCAGTGGTGTGACGCGCACGCTCAGGGTGACGGGTTGGTCGTCGTAGCTGGCGTTGAGCACCGAGATGCCGAGTTGCACACGCCGCACCGGTGGCAGAACCATGAGCCCACTCGCCGAGGGAAACGCCGAGGGATCGACCCGCACGGCGTCGATGGAGATCGCGCGCACGAGTCGCAGCGACGCGGAGCGAGTGACCAGGCTCACGCCGTGGGCGAGGAAGTACTTCGCGCTCGTCACGCTGGTCGCATCAAGGTGGACGTGACCCGGCTCCTTGGCCAGGGCGAATCGATCAACGTTCCACTGCTCACTCGTCGCGACCAACGTGGCCCCGGGACTCGTCACTGGCGCGTTCACCTGGGTGGTCCAGGGCAGTTCGAGGGACCGTGCCACGTCGCCGAGCATCGTCTGATACGCCGCCACTCGTTCGTCGGTGAGCGTCGCGATCGTCTCATTAATGTTGTGCGCCAGACTGGGGTGACGCAGCAGTTCAGCGTCCTCGCTCCAGCCAGCCAGGGTGTCGTTGAGTTGATATAGCCGGGCCGCGAACACCACGCGCGGCAGGGTGCTCGCTTGATTGAGGAGGCTCGCGAGGTGCGTGTCGAACTCGTTCTCCTGGCCGATGAGTGCGTTCGTCAAGGCGGCAAAGCTCAGATCCTCACTGCGCCGCGGCCCCGACGCGTTGTGAGCGGCGTGGTTGACATCGCGCGCGAACACGGCCACGATCAGCGTCAGAACAATGGCCACCGATATCAGCAACGATTGGCGACGACGTTGCGCGCGAGTCCGAGCCACGCTGACAAAACCTACTCGTCAGTGATTTTTAGGTCTCTTCGTCGTCGTCGAGTTCCAGAACCTCCGAGGCGTATCCCAGGTCCAACTGAGCCGGCGGTTCTACTCCCCACTTGGTCTGGTCGATGCTCGAGGTCAGGCGCTCAACCGGGCGCAACTCCGGGAGATCTTTCGCGTGGCTGGCCGCGCCCAGACTCTTCATGTTTCGAGCGCTCACGATGAGACGCGACTCGAAGGACGCGACCATCTGGTTGTACGCCTCGATCTGCGAGTTCAGCGCCTTGCCCATCGCCACGACCGGTTCGGCGACCTTGCTGATCCGATCGAAGACGTCTTGGGCACCCTTGAGAATCTCCTCGGCGTTGTGAGCAAACTGCTGGCGCCTGACCACCATCGCGACCGACCACAGCAGCGACAACAGATTCGTCGGACCCGCGATCAGCACCCGTTCACTGGCCGCGTAGCCCAGCAGTTCGGGATCGGCGTCGAGCGCGACGCTCACCGCTTCGTCGCTGGGCACGAAGCAGACCACAAACTCCGGAGCGGGCGAAGCCACCTCCCAGTAGCTCTTCGATCGCAGCGTCTTGATGTGCGATCGCAAATCCTTGGCGTGCTTCACCTCACTGGCGCGCCGCTGGTCGGGGTCGGTTGACGCGAGCGCCTGCTCGAACGCGTCAAAGGGGAACTTGGCGTCCAGCGCGACGTGCACGCCGTGAGAGACGTTCACCACGCAGTCGGGCCGCTGCGCACTTCCCGACTGGCTGGTTGAGGTGACCTGGAGTTCGTAGTCGATGCCTTCACGCAGACCCGAGGCGTCGAGCACGTTGGCGAGTTGAATCTCCCCCCACCGGCCCCGATGATCGCTGCGCCCGAGCAACTGGTTCAGCCGGCGAGTCTCGTCTTGAGCGCGGCGCTGTTCGCGCAACAACTCTTCGGCGCTGTTCTTCACCTCGCCCAGCACTCCCACGTGTTGCTTGTCGAAGTCCGCCAGTTTGCGCTTGTACTCTTCGAGCGATTCGGCGAGGGGCTGCAGCGTGCGGTCGAGGCTGGTTTCGCGCTCGCGCATCAACTGCTCCTGGGTTTGATTGAAGCCTTCGACCGTTTCCTTCAAGACCCGATTGGACAGGCTCTCAAAGACGACGCCGAGGTTTTCGACCTGGACTTGGTGCTCTTTGCGCAGCCGCTCGAGGTCCTCTCGGGCGGCGTGAAGCTCTGAGGTGCGCACCGCCAGTTCCGTTCGCACCTGGCGATCGGACTCGCTCGTCGCGTACGAACGGCGCTCGGCGATCATCCACGCCACGGCGCCACCCACTACGAGGCCGATCACCGCGCTCAGAACTGCGACCACTTTGCCCCCTTCGTTTCTCACTTTTCACCCTAGAGAGCCGATGTGACCTAGGAGTAACCTTCGAGCGTGAATCGTCTGTTTCGCTCGTCGCGTGCCGAGGACGAGTCCGACCTGCCGTTGGTGCGCCTGAGTGAGGACCTTCACCCCCAGATTGTGCGTACCTTCGCCCTGGTCGGCGAGGCGATTGCCGGGGCCACCCACGCCCTCCTCGCCAACGACCGCGAACTAGCCAAGCGCGTCGTCGAACAGGACATCATGATCGACGACATCGTGGACCAGTTGGTGTCCACGGTCGAAGAGCGGCTCTTGGAGACCGCGCCGCTGGACGTCTCGGGACGCCGCGATCTGTTGATCCTGTTACGCATCCTGCCCGAGATCGAGCGCAACGGCGACCTGGCCGAGCACGTGGCCCGGCGAGCCGCCCGGGGCCTAGGCAGCGAAATGAGCCCACGTTCGCGTGGGCTCATCGAACGCATGGGCGAAGTCGCCTCGACGATCTGGCGCGAGGCCACCGACATCATCATCGACGGAAAGAACGGTTCGGCCGGCTTCATCGAAGACATCGACGACGAGTTGGACGACCTGCACGTCTCGCTGACCGCCGAACTGACCTCGGGGTCGATGAGCGTCCCCGTCGCCGTGGAAGTGGCCCTCATCGCCCGGTTCTACGAGCGATTCGGCGACCACTGCGTGAACTTGGCGCGCCGACAGGTCGGTCGCGACGGCGCCGACTAGCGCAGTTCGAGGATGGCCTCGGCGATCTGAACCGCGTTCAGCGCCGCGCCCTTGCGCAAGTTGTCGCCGCTGACGAAGAGCGAGAGACCGTGCGACGAAGTCTCGGCGCGACGAATGCGCCCGACGTAGGTGGGGTCCTCGCCGGTGACCAACCGGGGACTCGGCATGGGGTGAACCACGACGCCGCGCGCCCGAGAGAGAATCTCGGTGGCGCGTTCGGGGGTTATCTCACGTTCGAAACTCAAGGTCAGGGCAAGCGAGTGACCGGTAAAGACCGGCACGCGAACGCAAGTGGCGCTCACCTTGAGGTTGGCGATCTCAAGAATCTTGCGGCTCTCGTCGCGCAGCTTCTGCTCCTCGTTCGTCTCCAGCGACCCATCGTCGACGATCGCACCCGCAATCGGCAGCACGTTGTGGGCGATGGTGGCGGGAAACTTCACTCCTTCGTCGATCGGGAAGGCGCGCCCGTTAAAAGCCAGAATCCGCGGATCGTGATCCTGATGCTTTTCGAGTTGCTCGGCTAGTTCGTCGACGCCGTCGCGACCGGAGCCACTGACGGCTTGGTAGGTGGAGGCCACCACGGACTCAAGACCCGCCGCCAGGTGCAGCGGCTTGAGGACGGGCATCGCCACCATGGTCGTGCAGTTGGGATTGGCCACTATTCCCCGAGGAATCGTGATGAGCGCGTGAGAGTTCACCTCGGGCACGACCAGGGGCACGTCGGGGTCCATGCGGAAGGCCGACGAGTTGTCGATGACAATGGCGCCGGCTTCGGCCAGGCGAGGACTCAGCACGCGAGATGACGTCGCGCCCGAAGAGGACAGCGCAAGCTCGATCCCCGAAAAGTCGGCCGTCGCGGCGTCCTCGACGACGATCGGTCGCCCGCGCCACTCGATGGTCGATCCCGCCGAACGCGCGGACGCAAAGAAGCGGATCTCGTCAACGGGAAAGTCGCGTTCGATCAGTACCGAGCGCATGACGGTACCCACTTGACCGGTGGCTCCGACAATGGCGACTCTCATGGGCGAAGTTTAGGTCACTCGGCGTCGAGACCGAACGCCGAGTGCAAGTGCCGTACGGCATCGGCCACGTGGTCTGCGTGCAACACGCACGAGATGCGAATCGAACTGGTTGAGATCATCTCGATGTTGATGCCGTTGTTCGAGAGCGTCTCGAACATCAGAGCGGTCACCCCGGGGCTCGACTTCATCCCCGCGCCCACCACGGTGACGCGTCCGATCTCATCGTCGCTCGTCAGGGTGGCCGCGCCAATCTCGTCTTGCACCTTTTGACACGCACTCATCGCCGCGTCAAGGTCAGTCTTGGCGACCGTGAAGGAGATGTCGGTGACGTTGTGCGCCGACGTGTTCTGCACGATCATGTCGATGTTGATGTTGTTGTCGGCCAACTCTCGAAAGAGCGTGGCCGCGACGCCAGGTCGGTCGGGCACACCGCCGACGGTGATCTTGGCCTCGCTGGTGTCGTCGGTGATGGCCGATACGATGGCCTCTTCCATGGTGGGGTCCTCCTCAACGATCCACGTTCCTGGTTCCCAGGTAAAGCTCGAGCGCACGTGCAGGGGCACGTTGTAGCGACGCGCAAACTCCACCGATCTCAACATCAGGACCCGACCGCCCGTGGCGGCGATCTCCAGCATCTCATCGAAGGAGACCTTGGCCAGTTGGCGGGCCTTAGCAACGACCCGGGGGTCCGCGGAAAAGACCCCCGTGACGTCGGTGTAGATCTCACAGGCATCCGCCTTGAGAGCGGCGGCGAGGGCGACGGCGGTGACGTCGGAGCCACCTCGGCCCAGCGTCGTGATGTCGCGCTCGGTCGAGACGCCCTGGAACCCGGCCACCACGGGCACGAAACCGGCGTCGAGCGCCTCGCGGATTCGATCCGGGCGCATCTCGAGAATCTTGGCGCGTCGGTGACTGGTGTCGGTGATGATGCCCGCCTGGCTCCCGGTGAAGGAGGCCGACTGCACCCCTTCGGTCGCCAGGGCCATCGAGACGAGCGCCATAGAGATTCGCTCGCCCGAGGTCAACAACATGTCCATCTCGCGCGCGGGATTATTGGGCGAGATCTGATCGGCCAGCGAGATCAACTCATCGGTGAACTGACCCATCGCCGACACGACAACCACGACCTCGTGACCGTCGCGCCGGGTGCGAGCCACGTGGGCCGCCACCGCGCGAATGCGTTCGGCATCGCCCACGGAGGTCCCTCCGTACTTCTGGACGATGAGCGACATGCACATCAAGGATAGTTGGGCTCCCGAGACGCTCTGGGGGCCCTACTAATGTCGAACCCATGGCAACTTCCAAGAGAGAGCGGCAGAAGGCGGCCCGACGCGAGAAGATCGAGCGTCAACAGCGCCACGAGAAGCGTCGCAAGGGCATACGCCGCGGCGTGATCGTCGTGATTGCTGCGGCCATCGTGGTCGGCATCGGCGCGGCTGTCTTTACGGGAAACAGCACCACGACCACCACGACGACGTCGACCAGCACCACCACCACAACGCCGCCCACCACGACCACCACGGTGGCCGTGCCCACGAGCTTCGCTCCGGTGAGCGACCCCTCACCGGCCGGCGTCTTCGGCAAGGCGCCCACGGTGACGGTGCCCGCGGGCGCTCCGCCCAAAGTGATGGAACTCACCAACCTCATCACCGGCACGGGCGCGGTCGCACGGCAAAACGACACCGTCGAACTCCAGTACGTACTGGCCACGTACTCGACGCGCAAGGTGATCCAGTCCTCGTGGACGTCTTCCCCGTTTTCCACCGACTTAACTGACTCGGCGGTCATTCCAGGATTCTTTGACGGCGTGGTGGGCATGCGCGTAGGTGGCCGGCGCGAGCTCGTGATTCCTCCGTCGCTGGGCTACGGTGACACATCTGCGGGTACCGGTATCGCCAAGAACGACACACTGGTGTTCGTGATCGATCTCCTGAAAGTGACCAAGTGACGATGAGCGCTCAGCTACCCAACGCGGACGGCTCGAGTCCCCAACGTCAGAAGTTTGACGCGGCGCCCGAGTTGTTTATCGACCCCGACACGACCTACACGGCCACCATGGTGACCTCCAAAGGGACGATGGAGATACTGCTCGACCCGCACGCCGCTCCCCAGGCGGTCAACAGTTTCGTCTTTCTCGCACGCTGGCACTACTTTGACGGCATCGTCTTTCACCGGATCATTCCGGGCTTCGTGCTTCAAGGAGGAGACCCGACGGGCTCGGGCGCCGGGGGGCCGGGATACCGCTTCAACGACGAGCTGCCCAAGCCCGGACGCTACGAACTGGGTTCGCTCGCCATGGCCAACGCGGGACCACACACCAACGGTTCGCAGTTCTTTATTATCTCGGGCCCCGACGGCGTTCGGCTTCCGCCGCTCTACTCGCTCTTTGGCAAAGTCGTCAAGGGTCTAGATGTGGTGAGTCTCATCAACGACGTCGGATCGCCCTCGGGCCGGCCGCGCGAGGACGTTCTGATCGAGTCGGTGACCATCACCGAGAGCTAAAGCTCGACCGATTTCTCCCCACGCGTGACAACCACGTCACCACTCACTCGTCGCCACTTGACTCCATTGTGGTGAAGGATGCCGTTCGATGCGAGGACCGCGAGAACGGCTCGCTCGCCCAGCAATGCCCGGGTGCGCGCAAGTTGTTCGTCGCTCTCTGGCCCCGCGATCACCAGTCCGCTTCGATAGCCCAGTCCGATGGTGGGTGCGCCCCCGCGCGGATCGATCATGGTGTCACCGAGAACTGACGCCGTCGAACCGATGGCGATAAGCGTCTCGGCGTCGCGAATCGCCTGACCAACGGCCGTATCGAGCCAGACACTCCTCGCGTGCAGCGCGGAGCCGTCCGAGAGGACGACCAGGTGCGCGTCTGCCACTCGCTGGGCAAACATGGGCTCGTCACTCGAGGAGCGATCGGTCAACATGAGCGCCTCGACGCGAGCGTCGCGGGCCTCAAAGCGCAGGGCCAGTTCAATGGCGGCCTCGGTCACCCCGATGAAGGCCGCGGCGGTAGGTAGAACGACGACGCCCGTCGCGCTCGTGACATTCAGTTCGTCGCGTGACTCGAGCAACTCAGTGAGAGCGTCCAGCGAGCCCACCACCCACGTCGATTGCACGTCCCCACTCTCTCATCGAAACGCGAGCTCCGCCGCGAGCGTAGGTCAGCGGTGAGGTCGGCGATTGGCGAGAGGGCCCGCGTTGTACCAGCGACCCGAGAAGCGCCACGCCGATGGCTTGGTGCTCTTCACACGACGTCGCTCTTCGATGAGCAACTCCTCAGCCGCCGCGATGAGCGCGGCCATCTCGTCGGGCGGTAGTGACGGTCGCGGAGCGAGGCCGTAGTTCACAGCGGCATGTTCCCGTGCTTGCGCTTGGGCAGATCTTCGCGCTTGCCACGCAACAGATCTAGGGATCGAGCGAGGATCTGGCGAGTCTCGGCCGGGTCGATCACGTCGTCGATGAATCCGCGCTCCGCGGCGATGTAGGGCGTGGCGTAGCGCTCTTGATAGTCGTCAACCAGTTGGGCGCGCAGGGCCTCGGGGTCCTCGGCTGACGACAGGTCGCGACGGTGCACGATGCCCACCGCCCCAGCTGCCCCCATCACCGCGATCTCGGCGGTGGGCCAGGCGAGGGCGAGGTCCGCCCCGATGGACTTGGAGTTCATGACGATGTACGCCCCGCCGTAGGCCTTTCGGGTGATGACCGAGATGCGCGGCACCGTGGCCTCGCAAAACGCGTAGAGCAGTTTGGCGCCGTGGCGAATGATGCCGCCGTACTCCTGGTCCACCCCTGGCATAAATCCCGGCACGTCAACGAACGTCACGATCGGCACGTTGAACGCGTCGCACGTGCGCACGAAGCGCGCGGCCTTTTCCGATGAGTCGATATCTAACACGCCGGCCAGAATCGAAGGCTGGTTGGAGATGATGCCCACCGTATGGCCATCAATGCGCGCGAACCCGCAGGTGACTTGCTGGGCGTAGCTCGCCTGTACCTCCATGTAGTCGCCCCCGTCGACGACCGAGGTGATGACCTTCTTCATGTCGTAGGGCTGGCTGGGCGACTCCGGCAACAGATCGCGTAAATCCTCGCAGAGCCGGTTCGGGTCGTCGCCAGTCAAGATTCGTGGCGGCTCTTCCATGTTGTTAGCGGGCAGGAACGACAAGAGGTAGCGCACTTCGTCCAGCGCGCTCTTCTCGTCGGGCATGACGAAACTGGCCACGCCCGACTTCGTGGCGTGGGTTTGAGCTCCGCCCAACTCTTCGAGGGTCACCTCTTCTCCGGTCACGGCCTTGACGACATCAGGTCCGGTGATGAACATGTGGCTCGAGTCCTTCACCATGACGATGAAGTCGGTCAGCGCGGGCGAGTAGACGCCGCCGCCCGCGCACGGCCCCAAGATGACCGATATCTGAGGCACCACGCCAGAGGCGCGCACGTTGCGTCGAAAGATGCCACCGAACGCGTTCAGGCTGGCCACGCCCTCTTGAATCCGGGCCCCCCCGCCGTCATTGAGACCGATGAGGGGCAGGCCCATCGTGTTCGCCAGATCCATCACCTTGTGGATCTTCTCGCCGTGCGTCTCACCCAGAGCGCCGCCGAAGACGGTGAAGTCCTGAGAGTACACGCAGACCTTGCGGCCGTCGATCTTGCCAAAGCCAGTGATGACGCCGTCGGTGAAGGGCCGTGAGTTTTCCAGTCCCATGCCCGAGGCCACGTGGCGATTCAGCATGTCGAGCTCTTGGAACGAATCTTCGTCGAGTAGGTACTCCAGTCGCTCACGCGCGGTCATGCGACCCTTGGCGTGATGACGCTCTATCGCACCTTCTCCACCGGCGACTCGGGCTTCGGCCTTAAGGGCCTCAAGCTCTTTCAGGCGCTCGGCCATTGAGTGCTCCATATGCAATCAGGCTAGCCACGACAGTCGAAGAGAGAAAGATGTTTGTCGCCCTCTCAACGCGCCACTTCGCGATCAGCGCGTCGCCACAAGCGTTACCGCAAAGTAGGAATTTTCTCTTACCAACAAGTAGAAAACGCCAACCCACGAGTAACTTCGATCGTCATCGAGTGGCACACGCGCTGGCCGCGATGCGTCAACGCGAGAAGCGTCTAACGTCATTTCGATTCTGTTCAAGGAGTGTGCGTGTCCACGAGTGTCATCGTCACGGGGCGGCGAACCGCCATCACCAAACTCGCGGGCGCCTTCGCCCCGCTGAGCGCACAGGACCTCGGCGCAGCAGCGATTCGCAGTGTGCTCGAAACGTCCGGCGTAGATCCCGCTGGCGTCGACGCCGTGCTGATGGGCCAGGTCATTCAGGCCGGACAGGGTCAGATCACGGCACGCCAAGCCGCCGAAAAGGCGGGCATCCCGCTGAGCGTGCACGCGACCACCATTAATAAGGTCTGCCTGTCGGGTCTCCAGACGATCTATCTGGCCGACCTGATGATCCGCGCCGGTGAGGCGGACATCATCATCGCTGGTGGCATGGAGTCCATGACGAACGCGCCGTACCTGTTGCCCGGTGCGCGCTCGGGCTATCGCCTCGGCGACCAGAAAGTCATCGACTCGATGATGTTCGACGGACTTACCTGTTCCTTCGACCACTGCGCAATGGGACTGGCGACGGAGCGCTACAACGACGGGCGAATCTCGCGAGCTCGCCAAGACGAGTTCGCTGTTCGTAGCCACCACCGAGCGGCCAGCGCCATGGCGAGCGGACTCTTCGACGACGAGATCACGCCCGTGTCGGTGCCCCAGCGCCGGGGCGATCCCCTCGTTGTGGCGCGCGACGAGGGAGTGCGCGCCGATACCACGCTGGAGGGACTCAGCCACCTTCGCGCCGCCTTTGAGAGCGACGGCACAATCACGGCCGGCAACGCGTCACAGATCTCTGACGGCGGCGCCGCGGTTCTGGTCATGTCCGCTGAACGCTGTAGGGATCTGGGCCTCTCGCCTTTGGGCGAACTCATCGGCTACGGCCAGGTCGCCGGACCCGACACCTCTTTGTTGTTGCAGCCCTCTCGCGCGATTCTTCAAGCGGCCGGCAAAGCCAACGTCGCCGTCGGCGAACTCGATCTCGTCGAAATCAACGAGGCCTTCGCCGCGGTGGCACTGGCCTCCATCGACGACCTGGGCGTGAGCGAGGACATCGTCAACGTCAACGGTGGCGCCATTGCCCTCGGTCACCCCATCGGCATGTCGGGAACTCGACTCGCCCTGAGCGCGCTCCTCGAACTGCGTCGTCGCGGCGGCGGAGTGGCGGCGGTCGGTCTCTGTGGCGGAGGCGGTCAGGGTGACGCCGCCATCTTGCGCGCCCTCTAGACCTCCGGCACGTAGCGCGTGACGAAGCGATAGGGCCCCGGTCCAATCGGCTCGTCGTCGTGCAACTCGAGCACGTACGTGCCAGCGAGCGGATACTCCAGAGACAACTCCGAAGGTAAGTCCGCGCTCAGCATCACGAGCAAGTCGAGCACGGTCGGGTTATGTCCGACCACCATGAGCGAGGTCGTGACCGGGTCGATCGCGGCCAGATCGATGAGTACGTCCTCTGCGCTCACGTGGCGAAGCCCGTTATAGATCAGGGTGCTCTCCTGGTGGCTCGCCACAAACGGCGTCCCCTCGAACGCGTCGCGAAACGTCTGCCTGGTTCTCGCGGCCGAACTCACGAGGGCGGTCGTGGGACCGAAGCGACCGAGTTCGTGTTCGTCGCTCGCCCAGATCCGCAGCTGGCGACACTGGCGTCGACCTTTGCTATTGAGCTCGCGCGCGAAGTCCGAGCCATCGCTCGAGTTCCGTTCAGCTTTGGCGTGGCGAACGATGGCCAGGTAACGCACGCCCCCAGTCTGGCTCACGCGACGCCAAGCGCGACGTGAACACCTCAGTCGCTGAGCACTCGTCGACCGTCCAGCGCCCGACCCAAGGTCAGGTCGTCGGCAAACTCCAGGTCGCCACCCACCGGCAGCCCGCTAGCCGGTTGGGACACGACCAGACCGGGTACCTGTAACAGGCGCGACAGGTACATGGCCGTGTGGTCGCCTTCGACGTTGGAGTTGAAACAGAGAATGACTTCCTTCACCGGTCCGTGGAGCCGCTGGAGAAGCTCCTGAATCCGAAGCCGATCAGGCGTAATACCCTCAAGAGGATTCAAGACGCCGTGGAGCACGTGATAGGTCCCGTGAAAGGCTCCCGAGCGCTCCACCGCCGCCACGTCGGGTGGACTCTCGACGACACAGATGGTCGTGTGATCACGACGCGAATCCGCACAGATGGGACACAGCCCGCCCGACTCAGCGATGTTGCAGCACTGCTCACAAAACGACAGCTTGACCTTCATCTCCCTGAGCGACAGCGCTAGTCGCTCGACGTCCTCGCTTGGCTGGCGCATCAGCCAAAAGGCAATGCGCTGGGCTGACTTCGGTCCGACGCCGGGAAAACGGCCAAGCTCGTCGACCACGGACTGCAGGGCGGGCGGGTAACTCACGAGATCTCTTGAGTGCCAGGGAACATCTCGGTAATGAGGTGATCGGCCGCGGAGGTCACGACGACTGCGACGTCGTCGGGCGCGGGGCTGTAGTCGACGTCATCGACGGGCGAGAACGCCGGGGGCGCGACTCGAGTGACCGCGCGCGTCGGCGCGGGGTCGGCCGCGAGCGTGGGGTCTACGGTCCAGTGCAAGGTGAAGGACACCTTGAACTCGTGCTCCAGCGCACTCTTGAGACCCTGGGAGATCATCTCGGTGTTCTGGCGCATCTCCTCGCTCGGCACGGCCACGGTCAAGAGCAGGCCTTCGAGTGACCGAACGTGGGCCGCGCGTAACAGCAACTGCGCAGCGCGTGAAGTACGGGGCACGACACGTGAGTTGAAACGCTCCCGCACGTCCTCGAGAGTCACCTGGGGCGAATCGGGCGACGACGACTCCTCGACGTCGACCTCGTCGTTCGTCCTGGTCATCGCCGGCATGTCGGACATCGTCGCACTTCGCTCGGACGATCCCAGGACCGGCGATGGTGCCGGGGCAGTGACCGACGAGCCGATTGGTCGCAAGGCGGGCGCACTGGACGAAGGCGGTGCAGCGGGACGAGCCGAAGCCCGCTCCAAACGCGTCAGGCGCTCATCGAGCGCTTCGAGGGAACTGTCGAGCTCGGGTTTGGTGAGTCGCACCATCGCGACTTCGAGGGTCACCATCTTGTTGGGGGCGCTCTTCATCTCTCGAATGGAACGCCCAACGGTCTCCAGAATTCGAACACTGCGAGCCAGTCCGAGTTGAGCGCCCCACTGCGCTAAGCGATCTCGATCGGCGTCCACGGCATCGGCAACCTCGGGGGCGACCTGAAGCAAGAAGGTCTGGCGTACTTCGCCCGCAAACGTCTCTGCGAGCTGTTCGGGGTCCCAGCCCTGCTGAGCCAGGATCGACAACGCCCTCAGCGCCCCTGCGGCGTCGCTAGTGACCAGCGATGAAAAGAGCGCGTCGAACTCCGGCTGGCTCTCGTCGATCGAACCGGTGGCGAGTAGTTGATCGAGCGCGCTGAGGGCGTCGCGAGCCGAGCCCTTACCCAATCGAACGGCGGCCTCGATCGTCGCGGTGTCCGCGCCGAATCCCGCGGCGCTTTGGACATCGCTAAGCAAGGTCGCGAGGGTGTCGGCACCAATCAGTCGAAACTCGAGGTGCTGGGTACGCGAGCGAATGGTGGGCAGAACCTTGTGGGGATCGGTGGTGGCCAGGACGAAGACGACGTGCGGTGGGGGCTCTTCCAGGCTCTTGAGAAGGGCGGCCGACGCCGCCTTGGAGAGTTGGTGGACTTCGTCGAAGATGTAGACCTTCCAGCGTCCCGGCGTACCGTGCCACGCACCCGAGGTGATCTCGCGAATGTCGTCGACGCCGTTGTTCGAGGCGGCGTCGAGCTCGATGACGTCAAGCGACGTGCCCTTGGAGATAGCCACGCAGCTGTCGCAGATGCCACACGCGTCGCCGTCGAGGGGGCTCTCACAGTTGAGCGCCTTGGCGAGAATGCGAGCCGTGGTGGTCTTGCCCGTTCCGCGCGGCCCCGAAAAGAGGTACGCGTGGGACACGCGATCGTTCTTGACCGCCCCCTGCAAGGCGCGCACGACGTGATCCTGGCCGCGAAGCTCTACAAATCGACCGGGCCGAAACCTCCGGTACAGGGACGTGACTCCGTCGAGTGAGCGGGGAGTCGCCTTTGCTTCAGCCATGAAGCGATGCTAACGGGAGCCCCTGTCGTTCCGAGGTCCAAAGCAGTGGCCAGGCGATCCGTGGCACCCAACACAGTTCGCTGAGAGCTGCTGGCTTCCACCCCTGACTCGGTTCACGAAAGGTCGTCGCACGGGACCCGACCACCGCTTTCAACCTCGGCTCCCCTAGGTTACCGGAGCCGGCCGGCGAGCCTCAGGTAGCCTTGCGAGCCGGTATTCATTTACCAATGAGTCAAATCCTGGAGGAGTGCGAGAGCGGCCGAATCGGCACGATTGGAAATCGTGTGAAGGGAAACCTTCCGTGGGTTCAAATCCCACTTCCTCCGCCGTACAAGGTGAACCCGATCAGTCGCCCACGCCTAGACGGTGTGGGCCTGTTCGGCGCCTAACAGTGCTGCTTTGACGCCGACACCCCAGCGATACCCACCCAGCGACCCATCTTGACGAATGACGCGATGACACGGGATGATCAGCGCCACGTGATTAGCCCCACACGCTGAGCCCACCGCGCGAACCGCGCGCGGAGCGCCTATCTCGGCCGCCACTTGGGAGTAGGTACGGGTCTCGCCGCTGGGGATGCGCCTCAGTGCCTCCCACACGCGAAGCTGAAAGGCCGTTCCGGCAACGTCAAGAGGTAGGTCAAGCGAGACGTCCTCGCCGCGCACCGCGCGCGCCAGCGCGATCGCGACCTCAACCAGTCCTTCGTCGTCGCGTTCGATCGTGGCGTGTAGGAACTCATCGGCGAGTTCTTTCTCTAGCCTCTCCTCGTCGTCTCCCACTCGCACTGAGCACACGCCTTGTTGCGATCGTGCGGCGAGCACGACGCCCACCGGCGTCGTGAGGGTGGTGTAGTAAATCAGTGCCCCGCGACCTCCGTCGCGATAGCGCGTGGGTGTCATTCCCAACTGCACGGCAGCTCCTTCGTAGAACGTACTCATCGAGCGGTAGCCCGCGCTAAAGACTGCGTCTGTCACCGACGTGCTCGTACGCAGAGCTTCGCGAGCATGCATGGCCCGGCACTCGCGGGCGTAGGTGGCCAGCGACACGCCGGTCACCCGGCGAAAACTTCGACGAAGATGGCCCTCGCTGAAGCCCACGCGCGAGGCCACGTCGGCAACATCAACGTCGCCGTGCGCCGCTTCGATCTCGCGACAGGCCGCAATGACCGCGTTGGTCATCGGCTCAAGGTCAATGTTCGCGTCTGGCCGGCACCGCGTGCACGACCGGTAGCCGGCGCTCTGTGCCTCGGCGCTGGTTGCGAAGTACTCAACGTTTCGCCGTAGCGGACGTCGCGAGCGGCATCCCGGTCGACAGTAGACACCGGTTGTTCGCACCGCGTACACGAAGGACCCGGCGAGGCTGGCGTCTCGCACCTCCACCGCCTTCCAGCGCACGTCATCCAATTCAGACACGTCTTGCACATTAGAGACGTGCGGGTCGCCGCACATCCGAAATCCGGACATCTAATTGTTCAGCCGTCTCCAAAGTGTTTCGCACTGGTCGCAGAACTGGCCCGTGCCTCACGCGCTCACGTCGCGGCGCATTCATCTCACCGCTTTAGCCTGCTCGCGTGACTCGATTTCTCTCTCGAGCCTCGCTGAGGGGCGTAGCCCGGGCCCTTCTCGCTGACTCCGCCGGCGAAGGCGACTCGGACGTTGTCGTGCCCGTGAGACGTGACATCCTCTCTCGCCGAGTCCCTCAAACGCCGCTGGAGGAGTGGCACGCAATAGAGTTTCGAATCATGACGCCTCCCTCGAATGAGGGTGAGTCTCATCGAACACGCTGACGAGGACATCGTCATGCAGTCGTCATGACCCAGGGTGTAAGTACCAAGACCGAGGGCACAAATCTAAGGTATGAGTACTTTGCCTATCCTTCGTCTTCGCGTGTGGCGCACGAGTGCCATTTTCCTGTGCCTGCTCGTGCTCAGCGCGGCTGCGCTCACCCCGTGTGCCTCGGCGGCGGGCTCCTCGAACGCGCAGCGCCAGGACGTCGCCGAACGCGACATCGCGACCCTTCTCGGGGCCGCTCCCCTGCCTCATGGATCGCGTCAGATCACGGCCAAGGTCGCGGAGTCGACCAAGCCCTTTAGCGCCGCGAAGTCGATCTCGTACCCGGGTAACGAGGTCGGAGCGACGCGATTCTTCGTCGCTCCGGCCGCGCAGTCGTCTCTCGCGTGGTTAAAGTCCCAGCGCCTAGACGGACACGACGCGACAGGTGCGGGCTTCTCGGGTGCCACCACCACGCAGATCTACCAACTGCCCAACTCCTCGTTTCTCCTCGAGCCCCAGGTTGTCTACGTGGCGCTCACGAAGTCCGACGGCTCCCTGGAGTTCAGCGTGACCGCCACGGTCTGGTGGCAATCACCCAAGACGTCTGGAGCCATCGTCGCCCCCCACGCCGCGAAACTCACGGTCCGGCTCAATCGTGGTCTGAACGATAAGAAGCACCGCTACCAGAGCGCGTCGACCACGACGTCCTCGCTGATCTCCTCGGTGACCCGGCGCATCGACGTCCTGAGGGTCGCCAGTCCCCTGCCCACGTCGTGTCCGATGGACGTGGGCTCGTCGATCACGATGAGCTTCTACCATGCGGGCGCTACTCATCCCTACGCCGTGGTCACCGCCGATCCCAGCGGTTGTGGCACCGTCACGGTGACCCAGTACAACATCAACCACCAGGTCACCTCGTCCAGCGATCTCACCGGTGGTCGCCAGCTCTCGTCGTTCGTGGCCGCTCAGTTTGGCCTCAGCAATATCAGCCCTACCTAGCGTCCGCGAATCGTCGCGAGCCGTCACGGGTCGTCAGCGTGGCGTTCACCAGATCTTTGCCGCCGTCTCATGGTCGTCTTACCTGGCCGCCGTAGCATGACCCCGAGTCGAAAGGAGAACCATGCGGACGCCAGTTTCGACTAGTGACCTCTTTGACCTCTTCGAAGCCCAGGGGCACGAACCCTACGGGGAGTCGGTCACCCAGATCGAGCACGCCTTGCAGTGCGCGGCACTCGCGCGTGACGAACACGCCAGCGACGCCATGATCGTCGCCGCCCTCTTCCACGATGTTGGACACCTGGTCGTGGGGGCACACAACGAAGCGGACTTTGCGATCGACGAGGTCGATGACGACCACGAGCGGGTCGGTGCGCGCGTTCTCGCTCCGCTCTTCGGCCCGGCGGTGGCCCAACCAGTGTCACTGCACGTGACCGCCAAACGCTGGCGCTGCACCCGCGAGCCCGCCTACTACGACCGACTCTCCGAAGCGTCCAAGCTCTCACTCAAGGCCCAGGGTGGCCTGCTGAGCGAGGAGGAGTGCCTGCGCTTCGAAGAGCATCCGGGCTTTCCGGACGCGCTCGCGTTGCGCACGTGGGACGACGAGGGCAAGGTCGTCGGCCGGGACGTGGGAACACTCGATGACTACGTGGGTATCGTCAACTCGCTGGCTGCGGCGTGGTCACGAGGACGTCACGAGCAGTAACGCTGACGTCGACTCGCGTACCCAGCACCAGATCGTCGGCCTGGGAGCTGCGCACGTCCACGCGCACCGTCGAGCCGCCCAGACCCACCCCGACGCGCGTGAGCGCACCCAGGAAACTCCGGTGGTTCACGATTCCCAGGCCGTTGGGGTTGGGCTGAACGTCGAGGTCCTCGGGGCGAAGCAGCGCCTCGAGCTCCCCGGCGGGCACCAGGGTGAGGTCACCACGTATCGGGACGTTGCGACCCAACACTTCAACCTGATCGCCGTGACGAAGGGCGCGAAGACGGCTGGAGACTCCCACGAACTGGCCCACGAAGGGCGTAGCGGGCTGGGAGTACAACACGGCCGGTGTGTCTACTTGTTCGAGGTGACCGCGTGACATGACGCACACGCGGTCCGCCATCGACATGGCTTCTTCTTGGTCGTGGGTAACGAACACCGTAGTGATCGCGAGTCGCTGCTGGATGGCGCGAATCTGATCGCGTAGCTCAGCGCGGACCTTTGCGTCCAACGCCGAGAGCGGCTCGTCGAGCAGGAGCACCCGTGGCTCAATGGCCAGCGCTCGCGCGAGAGCCACTCGCTGCTGCTGGCCCCCCGAGAGCTGGTGGGGGTACTTGGTCACGTGGTCGCCCAGACCGACGAGCTCGAGGAGTTCGGTGGCGCGAGCGCGACGTTGAGTCGAGCGCTGGTGACGCAGTTGCAGGCCGAAGGCGACGTTGTCGCGCGCGTCCATATTCGGGAACAAGGAATAGCTCTGAAACACCATGCCCATGTTGCGGCGTTGCGCGGGGACGCTCGAGACGTCCTTGTCGTCGACGAGAATGCGCCCGACGTCGGGACGCTCGAAGCCGGCCAGCACGCGCAGCGCCGTGGTCTTGCCGCACCCCGAGGGTCCGAGCAGCGCGACTAACTCACCCGGCTCGATGGCCAGGCTGAACCGATCCAAGGCCGTGGTGGCGCCGAAACGTCGGGTGAGGTTCTCGAAGACGACCGGCGCGCCGGAACTGGGAACGAGCCGTGGTGCCGTACTTGGTGTGTCGTCCATGGTTACCGCCATTAGGTCCTCCTAGAGTTTCTTCGAGACTCTGATCGATCCAGCGAGACAATCAGAATAAGCACCAAGGCGGTCGCCAACAAAGCGATCATCGCGACCAGAGTGTTGATCCGAGGATTGTCCGTCGGCGCGAGATAGATCCACACCGGTACCGTCTGCCAGTTATCGACGTTGGCGATCGTGAACTCGCCAAAGACCAAGGCGAGCGTCAAGACCGACGCCGACATGAGGGCGGCGCGCAAGTTAGGCACCAGCACCCGCCAAATCGTCATCAACCAACTCGAGCCCAGCGAGCGCGACGCCTCGACCAGTGTCTTGACGTCGATGGCGCCCAGTCCCGAGTCGAGTGAACGGTAGACGTACGGCATCGCCAAGATGACGTAGACCACGGCGAGCAAGTACTGCGAGTTGCGCAACCACTGTGGCGCCGACTCCAGGACCCCCACGGAGTAGGCGATCGGCGGAATAATGATCGGAAGGATCGTGATGATTTCCATCACCCGTCGAAATCGGGGCATCCGCAGGTGCACGTAGATCACGGTGGGCACCATGAGCGCCATGACCACGGCCATCGTGATGACCGCGAGCTGGGTCGAGAGCCAGAGCGCGGAGACAAAGCCCGGCGCCGAGGCGATCTGACTGAGCGGGGTCAGCGAGAAGCCGCCCGTGGGCCGCTGCAGCGAGTACTCCATGCCCGCGTAAAACGGAATGACGAAGTAGGCGGCCGCGATGATCAAGATCGTGCCGCGACCCCAGCGCAGATGCAGGCGACGCCGACCGGCCGTCACGTCGGCTTCGTAGGGCTGATCGAAACGAGAGGGATCGCCCAGGTCCGCGCCCAGTTCTAGAGAAGCCATCGAGACGTCCTTCGCCGAAGGAATGCGTAAAAGAGGACCGAGACGAGCAGGATCACGATCATGGCGAAGGCCAGCGCGTAGGCGATGTTCTGCTCGCCCGCGATGACGTTGCCCTGCAAGATCGCACCGATCTGAATCGGCGTAATAGCGATCGTTCCCGCGGTGAGAGCCTCAGCGGTGGCGTAGGCCGAAAAACCACTGCCGAAGAGCAGGAACATGCTGCCAAGGATGGCGGGTGTCAGGACGGGAATGCCGACGTGGCGCCAGAAACGCCACCGAGACGCGCCAAGGTTTTCTGCCGCCTCGCGCCAGGCGGGGCGCAGTCCCGCGAAGGCGGGGGTGATAACAAGCACCATGAGGGGAATCTGAAAGTACATGTACACGAAGGCCACACCCCAGAATTTGTAGAGGTCCCACCCGTGGTTCCAGGGATCGAGTCCGATGGCCGCCAACCACTTCGTGACAACCCCACCCACCGCGGCGAAGGAGGCGATGAACATAAAGGCCAAGTTGACCCCACCGAACTGAGCGAGGACGCCCGAGGTGGCCGCGACGAGTCGCTTAAACGCCGGGTGCTCCGAGGTGGAGATCGCGTAGGCAATGATCGTTCCCAGCACGCCGGGGATCACCGCGGTCACGACCGCGAGCTTGAGGCTGTTCTCAAACCCTGCGCGGTACTCCCCCGAGAGGATCGTATGAACGTTCGACCAGGTGAAACCGCCCGCGTTCGAGCGAAAGGCAAAGGCCACGATGGTCCCGGTGGGGACGCCCAGCACCAAGATGACGTACGCCATAAAGGGGAACACGGGTGCACTGGTCCGAATCTTTCGAACCAGTGCACCCATCCCGCGCGACGTTCTCTTCATCTCTGGACTCGCGCCGGACATCGGCGAACTCGAGTCGCGCTCAGTGAGAACAGTCATGTCGTGTGGTACTCGCTATCAGCTTCCACCAACGGCGGAGGCCCAGTTCGAGTCCACCGTCGCGCTGGCCGCCGTGACCTGAGCTTGGGTGGGCAAGGTGAGTCCGCCCGAAGGAGCAGCGGGCAACGCGGCCAGCCAGGTCTTGTTGACGGTGCCATTCGCGGTCATCGCGGCCAACTCGATCGGACGGGCGTATCCCTGCAGGAACAGGTTCTGGCCCTCCGCCGAGTACAAGAACTCCTCCCACAGGCGCGCGGCCGCGGGGTCCGGAGCGTTCTTGTTAATCGCCTGGGTGTAGTAGGCCGCGATCGTGCCGTCGGTGGGAATCACTGACTTCCAACCGGGCACGCTCGCCGCGACCCCATTCTGGAGGTAATCCCACCAGATGAGAATCGGCGTGGTTCCGGCCACGGCGGTCGCTTCGGTACCACCGGGAACGAAGTTGCCGTCCTTATTGAGCGTGGCGAAGAAGTTGATGCCGGGCTGGATGTTGGAGAACGAGCCGCCGTTGGCGATCGCCGCGGCCCACACCGCATAGAACGCGGCCGAGGCCGACGTGGGGTCGTTGTTGATGGCAACCTCATTCTTGTAGATCGGGTTGGTCAGCTGCGCGAACGACGTCGGGCACGTCTTGACGACCGTGGTGTCACACCCAATCGCGACGTACCCGCCGTAGTCGTCGTACCAACGTCCCTTGGCATCTTTGGCCGACGCGGGAATCTGCGACCAGGTCGCTACTTTGTAGGGCGCCCAGAGCTGCTCGTTACCGGTGGCGTAGTTCGTTCCCACGTCCACCACGTCAGGAGCGTCCGCTCGACCCTTTTGGGTGTTGATTGCCGTAATCTCCTGGGCGCTCGAGCCGTTGGGGTTCTGGTCGTTGATCTTGATGCCGTACTTCTTCGTGAAGTCCTTCATGATGGTGCCGTAGTTGGCCCACCCGGAAAGAGGAATGGTGATCACGTTGACGTGACCCTCTTTCTTCGCGGCCTTAATGAGGGCAGCCATGCCACCACCGGCCTTCGCTGAGGTCACCGTCGACCAATTAACTGTCTTGCTAGCCGCGTTCGCACCCCCGGCCAGCGCGACGGTCGTCAGCGCCGTCCCCACTAGTCCGGCCGCGACTGCGACCTTCAGTTTGTTTGATAACACGAGAAATGCCTCCTAAAAATGAGCACCTCGGTGGTGGCTCGCCAGAACAGTAAGAGTCGCGAGTAAGCGCAACGTGACGTGGCTTCACACTTCGTGTGCGCGGGCGTGGAAATCCTGGAGAGCGTTGCGTGACGGTTACGCGACAAAACTGTCGATGCGAATCAGGTCAGCCACCGAGTCGACGACGGCGTGCGCGCCGTGCTCGAAGAGCCGCGCGGCATTGTCAGTACCGGTGAGCACACCGATGCACTCGCTGGCACCGGCGCGTCGTCCGGCTTGCATGTCCGAGGCGGTGTCGCCCACGACGGCGATGTTGGCCATCGCGCTGACACGCGCACGCAACGCACACACCAACAACATGTCCGGAGCCGGGCGGCCCCGTCCCGCGTCCGCCGGGGAGACCCGGATCGGCACGAGGTCGGCCCAGCCCAGGATGTCAATTAACACCTCACGCGTCCCGGGCGAGAAGCCGGTGGTGAGCGCGACGACCAGGCCCCGGCTCTTCAGCTCTTCGATGGTCGCCCTCGCCCCAGGGACTTCGTTCACGCCGACGTCGGACGCGCCCCGGACGAAGTGACGCTCGAAGGCGTCGTTGGCGAGCTCCGCTCGTTCATTGAAGAGCTCTCTAAACACTTCGATCTTGGACTGGCCCATCGTCTCGATGACGTACGCCTCGGCCGCGACGGCGTCCTCGTCGGTTACGCCGAGTTCGTCAATGGTGCGCCTAAAGGCGGCCAGCACGAGCCCCTGGTCGTTGACCGTGGTACCGGCCATGTCCAAACAGATCAGTTCGATGTTCATGAAAAACTCTCCTCCGCGATCGCTGGCGCCAAGGTCATCCCGCGGCCGCCGGCGCCGGTGATCGCAGTCACGTTGCGCGCGAGGTTGCGTCGGTAGTACAACTCGTCGCTGTCCGCACCCATTTGGTGGTACACCCCGCTCCAGCGTCGTTCGATCGCTGGCAGATCCTCGCCGATCAGACCTCGGGCGGCGGCCACCACCAACTCCATCGGGGCGTCGGTGGTCTCGAAGAGTCCCGGCGAATCGGGTTCGTGCGTGTCGCCGATCGTCAGTCCCCCGTGGAGACGCTGTTGGCACAGCAACTGAACCGCGTAGCGAGCCGCGAGTGGATCTTGGGCTCCGAGCAGCTCGCTGGCGTCATCGCGAAACCCGGGGTAGTAGCGAAAGGAGTCGCCGTCGGCGACTGAGGTCGTCAACTCTCGCCCCAGGGGTTGGGTTTCGGCCATGTTGAGTCGCACGCGACGTAACGGCTGACCCTCAAAGAGTTCGGCCCCGAAGCCACTGAGGTTCGCGCCCAAGCAGATCCACACCTGGTCGGCCCCGTGTCGCACTCCCCGGTGGTCGATGACTCCGCTGTCCTCCAGTCCGACCAGTTCTCGACCACTCAGGTAGTCGTAGCGCTCCGTACCCGCCATCGCCTCGCGCAGCGCGCCGAGTGCAACTCGAGACTCCACCGCCGCATCGCGCCCGCACCATAGGCCCGCGCCAAACTTTCCCTCCAGCGCGGGGTTGTGCGTAAGGACCTCGTCGTGACTCAACAGAGCGAAGTCGCGCAGATGGGCGTCCTCGCGCACGAGCGCTCGCTCGGCGACGAGCATCTCGCTCTCGCTCTTCAACAGGGTCAGGGACCCATTCGGGCGAAAACCCACCCCCGGCACGGTTTCGGCGATCTGCTCCCAGAGTTCGCGCGCGCGCAGCGCGAGACTCACTTCGGCGCCCGGCGCGCGCCCGCTCACCCAGATCAATCCGAAATTGCGCACCGTCGCACCGTGGGGCTGGGCGTCACGCTCGAGGTGAACGACGCTGGCGCCGTGCGCCAGGGCGAACCAGGCGTGCAGGGTGCCCAGAATGCCCGCGCCAACCACCACCGTGCGTTGGCCCAAGAGCGAGTCATCGCGCTTGATGGGCATGGGGCTCAACCTAAACGCGCCAGTTTGCGCACGCGTGACGGATCGGTGTCTTACTCGAAACGACGGGCGACAAAGAAGTTGCGCAACAGTGCGGCCGACTCGTCGGCCAGGACGTCATAGGTGAGCGACACCTCGTGCAAGAGGCGCGGATCGCTCAGCACGTTGTAGCGCGAGCCGACCGCCCCGGCCTTTTCGTCCATCGCGCCCATGACAAGGCGTTCGGCCCGAGCGTTGAGGAGCGCTCCGGCGCACATCACGCAGGGCTCCAAGGTCACGTACACGGTGGCGTCGCTCAATCGCCACTGACCACGAGACCTCGAGGCCTCGCGCAGCGCGACCATCTCGGCGTGAGCGGTGGGATCCTGGTCCACTTCGCGGCGATTCTCGCCGCGGCCCACCACCGTGCCGTCGACCACGATGACGCACCCCACGGGGACATCGCCGTGGACCCCGGCGAGCGCGGCCAACTCGAGCGCGTCGCGCATGAAGCGCTCGTCGTCATTCATGACGCAAAAGCGTAGGACACAACCATCGCCCCAAGTCCGCGCGGGGAGCCACGGTAGACTCGCCGACGGAGGGGTGCGAGAGCGGCCGAATCGGGCAGTCTCGAAAACTGCTGTGTCTACGGGCACCGTGGGTTCAAATCCCACCTCCTCCGCCAGGCGAAGACGGGTGACGTCGTCACCCGTCTTTTCCATTTCTTCGTCACGGCACGCCCAGTACGCTGGACTAGCCGCATCACCGTTAGGAGATCCCATGGTTTCGTCACTCGACACCCACGTCGGCACCGAGCGCAAGGTCGTCACCGAACTGCCCGGCCCAAAGTCCCAGGCGCTGCACGCGCGGCGCATGGCGGTCGTGAGTTCGGGTTTGTCGGTGGGCTTTCCGGTGTACATCGAACGTGGCGAAGGGGCGATCCTGGTCGACGTCGACGGCAACCAGCTCCTCGACTTGGGCTCGGGCATCGCGGTCACCGGCATCGGTCACGCCGTACCCGCACTGGTCGAGGCGGTGAGCGAACAGGTCGCGCGCTTCACCCACACCTGCTTCATGGTGAACCCCTATGAGAGCTACGTCGAGGTGTGTGAGGCACTCAGCGACCTGACGCCCGGCACCTTTGCCAAGACGTCCGCGCTGTTCAACTCGGGCGCCGAGGCGATCGAGAACGCCGTCAAGATCGCGCGCCTGGCCACCGGCAAGCCCGCCATCATTGTCTTCGAACACGCCTATCACGGACGCACCAATCTCACGATGGCCCTGACGGCGAAAAACATGCCCTACAAGGACCGCTTCGGGCCCTTTGCGCCCGAGGTCTATCGGGTACCGATGAGCTACCCCTTTCGCGACGGGCTGAGTGGTCCCGACGCGGCAGCGCGCGCCATCAAGATCATCGAGTCGGAGATCGGCGTGCACAACGTGGCCGCCGTGCTGATCGAGCCCATTCAAGGTGAGGGTGGCTTCGTTGTTCCGGCCGACGGGTTTTTGCCGGCGCTGTCGGCCTGGACCAGCGCCAACGGTGTGGTCTTTATCGCCGATGAGATTCAAAGTGGCTTTGCGCGCACCGGTGAGTGGTTCGCCGTCAACCACGAAAGCGTCGTTCCCGACCTCATCACCACGGCCAAGGGCCTCGCCGGTGGGTTGCCCCTCGCCGGCGTCACAGGGCGTGCCGAACTCATGAACGCGGTGCACGAGGGTGGACTGGGTGGAACCTATGGGGGCAATCCCGTCGCCGCTGCGGCGTCGCTGGCCACAATTCAAACCATCAAGGACCGGAACTTGCTCGAGCGCGCCACGGCCATCGGCGTGACGATGCGAGCCGCGCTCGAGGACCTAGCCCAGGACGTTTCGATCATCGGCGAGGTGCGCGGGCGCGGCGCCATGCAGGCCATCGAACTCGTCGAGCCCGGTACCACGACGCCCAACGCCGCTGCCGCCAAGGCCCTCCTCGCGTACTGCCAACAACAGGGCGTCATCGCTCTGCTCTGCGGCACCGACGGTAACGTCCTGCGCCTCCTTCCTCCACTCATCATCAGCGACGAGCAACTCGCCGATGGGCTGGCGGTGCTGAGCGCGGGAGTGCGCTCAGTTCGATAGTTCTCAATCGTCGCCTCGCGACTAATTCGACAGGGAGTTCATGAGGAGTGCCGTGAGTCACGTTGGGCTCAAGTGGAACGTGGCTCTCGCCCTGGTCGTCGGTGCCCTCGTGTTGGCGAGTTGCGCCACTCCTAAGGCGCAGTCCACCAGCGCGGTTCACCTGAGCGGTACACCGGCGCTCAGTTTCGCCACGCCGCTCACGAGCGTGGCGTGCACGCGCAACGACGTGTGCGTCGCGATTGGATCATCGGCCACGGGACTGGGTCCCACCTCGGTCGTCGAGTTCGCCACGCCGCACGATCACTGGTTCAATGTCACCCTTCCGACGTCCTCTTCGATCCTGCTGACCTCTGTGAGCTGCACGGGATCGCAGTGCCTACTCGCCGGCTCCCGCCCCGGCAGCGACGTGCTCTGGCTCTTTGACAGTCACACCCACGCCTTGAGCATCTTGACTCCCCCGAGCGGCGGGATTGGCGCGAGCGCGGTCACGTGCAACCAGGTGGTCTGCGCCCTGGTCGACACCGGAACCAATGGCGTTCCACGCTTTCTGACCAGTACGGATGCGGGAGCGACGTGGTCAACGTCCGAACCCCTTCACTTCGCCAAGAGCGACGTCATCCGTGACTTCACGTGCCCGACGACTTCGTCGTGCGCACTGGGCCTGGTGACCCTCTCGCACCAGTTCTCGCTCTACCTCACGAGTAACGCGGGGGCGAGTTGGCAGTATCGGCCGGTGCCGAGCTCGTGGACCACCTTGACCTCGCTCTCATGCACCGCTGGGGCCTGCGACGCCCTGGCTAGTACGTCGAGTGACTCACTCTTGGTCGTTTCGAAGAACTTCGCCACGACCTGGACGACGACCAAGCTGGCCTTCTCGGCCAGCGCGGCCGCGTGTACGCAACTGAGGCGATGCGTGGTCGTGGGCCAGAACTCGAACAACGCGCGGATGACCACACTGGATCGATCCACGCCGTCCGTGGTCAAGTTGAAGTACGTCCCCTCGCCGTTGCTCGACGTGGCGTGCGGGACCAAAGTCTGTGCGGCGATCGCGATCACGACCCTGCTCAGTTTTCCTTTTGATTCCACATCCTGAGACCCCTTCGAGTACGTCCTGTGCGAGGCTACGAACGTGAGTGCACTCGCCACCGATGGCGTTCCCCCCGGTTGGTACCCCGATCCCGGGGGCCGTCGCCAGTGGCGGGTGTGGACCGGCACGAGCTGGTCAGACCTCACTCGGACCTACGGTGAACCGGCCGCGCCACGATCCAGCCCACCGCTTTCACTCACTCTCGCCCTGCGTCGCATTCGGACCTTTGGCATCGTCGGCGTGGTCGGCGGACTAGGTCTACTCGTCAGCGTGCTCGCACACTGGCCGGGAACGACGCACCCCGAGACTCAGTGGTTCGCCTACGTCGCGAGCAACGTCGCTGTCGCGCTTTTGGCGGTGGGTGCGACCACCTGCGCCTTCGGGGTACGAGAGCTCGAGGGCCGATGGTCGCTCGCGGCGGTAACGCCGGGGCTCAATCTCTTCTACGCGAGTGCGTTAGTAAACCGACGTCTGGGGTTGCGCCCCAACTGGCGCATTCTCTCTGAGGTTGTGCTACTAGTCGCCTTTGTCATCTCGGCTCGCCAAGATCTCTGGTTCGCCCTCGCCCCAGCCATTGTGGCCTACCTGGAGCTGACGTGGTTCAGTGCGCTCATTGATCGCCTGGGCGGAAGCCCGCACAAACTTCCGGCCCGCGCCCTAGCTACCCAGGGCGTCGCGCAGAGCTGACGCGACACCCGTCCAGCCTTTGTAGGCCTGCACGTCGGGGGGTGCCGTCTCCAGGGCGTGCACCAACGCCGAGGCGAAAGTGTCGTCGTGTTCGCACATCGCGGTGGCCGAGGTGACGTACGTGCGAATGGTAAAGACCACCGCACCCGTGCGCGGCAAGGACCGCAGGGTCTGACGTTCCACCCGGAATGACCACCGCGTCGGATCACCCGCGGGCGCTCGGCGCGCGCGGGCGGGCTGAAAGAGATCGGGGCTGTCGAGCAGCGTCCAGTTCAAGCGCCAAAAGGAGCGATCAGGCTGGAGACGATCGAAGAAGAGAGTGGTTGGTCGGGCGAGGTGATCGTCGTAACCGGGCACGGGTTGGTGAATGTCATCCAACGTGGTGCCAATCTTGGTCCCAAGGTCCCAGCGCGAAGGAAAACAGACACAGGCAGCGCGGAGTCGCCAGGTGTCCTCGCGTACCAGCACGCACAAGTCCTCTTGGACCAGGCGACTGGCATCCACGATGGGATGGCCTGGCGGGCTTTGGGTGTTGGCCAGAGCGCGGTGATAGGTACCCAGGTTCGCTCGAATCTCTTCGAGCAGTTCTCCACTTGCCTCGTCACCCTGGGGGTTCGTCGCGACCACCGCATGGTAGGAACTCTCGAGCAGTCGACTTTTGAGCGCGAGTTCCTCGTCCCGGTGTTCGTCGACCTCGAGCCACTGGGCGAGGTCCAAGGGTCGCAGGCCCATCGCCAGGCGCCAGCCCTTCGAATCGAGGGGCACGTAACGAGGGGCGAAGGACATTCAGTTCCCGCGCTTACGCCGGACGACCAGAAGGTAGAACAACAAAGCCGCCACCGGCACCGCGATGACGATAATGCGGCCCTCGGGCAGTACGACACCGCGATGAACATCCGTACTCGCCACAAGCTCGCCCGTCCAAAGTGCAAGGAACGTCACGCACCCAATCTCCCACGCCGAGATCACCCGAGAATCACGGCGCTACCCGGCCACTGGGAGTTATCAGTATTCCTTGGGTACCATGGCTCAATGCCACGCAGCCAGCGCACTCGCAGTGCGCGAGCGATCGCCAATGACGCGGCGATCCTCGACGCGGCCATTGGCGAAGTGTTACGTGTGGGTGTCGACCACGTGTCGTTACGCGACGTGGGACACCGAGCCGGGCTAACTCACGGGGCCACGTACGCGCGCTACGAGGACGTCGATGAACTCTTGGTCGACCTGTGGAACTCCGAGCTGGTGCATCGAGCCAGCTCCGCCTTTGATTTGTGCATGGCCGCCGCCGAGTCGCCCAGCCTCACCAGCGTCACGGCCCTGTTCGACGTCATCCGAAACGCCACGCCCGCGGACGTCGCGAGCGTTCACCTGCTGCTGACCGCGCGACGCATCCCGACGCTCAACGAGGAAGTTGAGCCCTTCGTGCTTCGCCGCTTCGCCATCGACCCGGCCGCCGACGCCAGAACGATGGCGATATTCGCGCGCGGCCTCACTCTCTTTGCCATGACGATGATGCAGATCTTTGCGGTCTCCCAGTTTGGCTGGGACCGTAACTTCCAAGAGGCCCTCGAGCGCGTGGTTCTCGACGCCTTGCTCGTCGATCCGGACGAGATCAAGCCGGTCGAACTGCACGACAGCGACGAGCGAATCGTGCTCACCCCCAGCGACGATCTCAAGGCGCAGCTCGCCTACGCCACCTTTGGCGTGGTGGGCAAGAGCGGCTACACGCGGGCCACGATCTCGCGAATCGCGCGACGGGCGAACTGTTCGCCCGGGGCGATCTACAAGCTGTATCCCTCCAAGGAAGACCTCGTCATCGCCGCTTTCCATGACTTAATGCGCGCACGTTGGATGAAGATCTCGAACTTCGTTGACCTCCTAGACGAGGGGGCGCTGGCCCAGTTGCTGTACAACTCAGCCAGCGTCAACAACTCGGTGCGACAGAGTTTCACCCTCGAGATCAGCCTGGCCGGTGCCCATAGCGACAAGCTTCGCACCGCGATCCTCGGCCAGATCGGCGAGCTCGAAGGGATTGTGCCGCTCCTGTCCAACGCCGACGAGAGTCAAAAGGCGGGGCTGCGCTACATGGTGCGCTCGGTCATTTTCCTCACCGTCGGCGTGAACTTTCTCTCCACCGTCACCGACGTGACGCGTCACGTCGACTTCAACCAGTTCACCGAACCCTTCCGTCGCGCCCTCCTGCGCGACGCGGTGCCGTCGTGGCCCGAGTTGTGCCAGCAGATCCTCGAGGCTGTTCGGCGCGATCGTTAATTGGTCGCGCTCGTGGGCGCGCCACCAAGTTTGGCCAGGAGTTCCACGATCTGGGTGATCGCCTCATCTTGAGCCAGCAGATGCTTTTGGATCTCGTCGGCCTCGTGGAGTACTGCCTCGGCGTCCTTGTAGGTGTCTTCGGCCCGTCGATCGGACGCCGCCGCCTGGATGTTCTGTCCCACGATGATGATCGGCAGCAGGACCAGTTGTAAGAAGCTACTGGAGAGCCAGACGACAATGAAGTAGGTGCCCTGCTTGATCGCATCGGGCAGCGCGACCAACGCGAGGAGCGTAAAGAGGTACGCGCACCACATCGTGCCGACCACCAGCGTTACCCGTAAGCCCACGCGCGCGTTCAGCTTCGCTAGGAAACCTCCCGAGCGAGGCTCGCGTAAGTCGTTGACCCGGAAGGGTCGATGCAGATGCGCAAGTTCAGCGGCCCGCGGGTGACGGATGTACTCGTAGATTTTTGACATAGCCGGATTCTCACATCGAAGTGAGGGATCCAGCGGTATTGCTGGTTCAGTTTTTCATCAGGTCAGGAGAGGTCTCCATCCCCTGACGCCACACGGAACGCGCGATGATCTTGGTCACGTCGGCTCGATCCTTATAGCGAAGCGCGATGTCGCGCGACTCCTCGAGGAGACCCTCGGTCAGGGTGGTGGGGTTGAGCCCGAGGGCCACGAACTTGTCGCGACTGACGTTGAGTTCGTTCTCGACGGCCTCGCGACGCGGATTCGGTAGATGGGCGATCTCCGCGCCCGTGATCTTCGAGATCAGTTCGGCGAGTTCACCGACCCGGTGGGTCTCGGTGACCTGGTTAAAGACGGTGGGCTTGTCACCGCGCTCGGGCGGATTCTCCAGTGCGATCTGAATGCAGCGCACGGTGTCGCGAATATGGATAAAGGCGCGGGTCTGACCACCGGTGCCGTGCACGGTGAGGGGGTGGCCGATGGCCGCCTGCATCAAGAAGCGGTTGAGCACCGTGCCGTAGTCGCCGTCGTAGTCGAAGCGGTTAATGAGGCGCTCGTCGAGCACCGTCTGGGGCGTCTGGGTGCCCCAGACGATCCCCTGGTGCAGGTCCGTGATGCGGATCTGATCGTTCGCGGCGTAAAAAGCGAAGAGCAACTGGTCGAGCGTCTTGGTCATGTGGTACACCGAGCCCGGGTTGGCGGGGTGCAGTATCTCGCGATCCAGCTCGCCGTCGGGCGTGGGCACCTTGACCGTCAGATAGCCCTCGGGGATCGGTGCCGACCCCGACCAGCCATAGCCGTACACGCCCATGGTGCCCAGGTGAACCATCGCAATGTCCAGGCCGGTCGTCGTGATCGCGACGAGAACGTTGTGAGTCGCACGCACGTTGTTGTCCACGGTGTAGCGCTTGGTGGCCTCGTTGCGCATCGAGTACGGCGCGGCACGCTGCTCTGCGAAGTGAACTACGGCGTCGGGTCGCTCGGCGAGCAGGAGGTCTTGGAAACGGTCGTACTCCTGGGCCAGGTCGAGGTGAA
Source organism: Acidimicrobiales bacterium (assembly GCA_035502215.1). Classification (GTDB taxonomy): domain Bacteria; phylum Actinomycetota; class Acidimicrobiia; order Acidimicrobiales; family RAAP-2; genus RAAP-2. Next base: position 35,389 of record DATJUR010000005.1, read on the forward strand.
CGAAGCGAATCTCGTTGCCCGTCAGTTCTTTCCACACTCGTAGGCGCTCACCGACTGGGGCGATAGGCGTCAAGGACTCCACTTCCAAGTCAATGTCGATCTTGCGCCGGCTGAGATTGTCAACGATCACGACCTCGTGGCCGATGTCCGAAAGGTGCAAAGAGGTGGGCCAGCCACAAAAACCGTCGCCGCCGAGTACGAATACCTTCATGAAAAGCTCCTGTTACAAAATCGTGAGTAAGCGCTCAACGGATCCTCGCGGCCAGCAGAAAATTGGCTGTAGCACCGGTCAACTCTACCAACGATGCGCTGGAACCACTTGGACTGAGAGACTCTCTGCGCGCTGAGTGTGA
>DATJUR010000006.1:0-7250 GCA_035502215.1 Acidimicrobiales bacterium
ATCATCGGGTCCTGCGGGCTAGCGCTGTCGTGGATCGTTCTGTTTGGCTACGTGCGACCGGCCCGCGACGCCCTGCGCGTGGGGCGAGCCAGCCGCCAGATTGTGTAAGTTGACTCGCATGCAGATTCCCAGCGATTTTCGTTACTCCAACGACCACGAGTGGGCCCGCGCCGACGCACTGGTTGTGCGCGTGGGCATTACCGACTACGCCCAGGATGCCCTTGGGGACGTGGTGTTCGTCGACCTACCCAAGATCAACACGGAAGTCAGTGTGGGTGGCGTGCTGGGCGAGGTCGAGTCGACGAAATCAGTGTCGGAGATCTACGCACCAGTGAGCGGCACCGTCAGCGCGGTGAACGATGCGCTCAAGAACTCACCGGAACTCGTGAACTCTGATCCGTACGATGCGGGGTGGTTGTGCGAGATCACCACCACGTCGAGCGGTGACTACGACGCACTCCTCGACGCCGCTGCCTACGGGGAGTTGACCAGCAACTAACCCCGGCGGCTTTTTTCAAACTTCACTAGTGTGAGGTCCGTGAACTGCCGTCGCTGTGGAGAGATTCTCAACGCCAACGCCAACTTCTGTTGGTCCTGCGGAGCTCCTCAGCACGAGTCATCCTCACCCGAAACGATCGCCGTCCCGGTCGTGAGCTCGCCCGACGCCATGCATCCCGACGCCAATCGGGGACCACAGGGTGAACACCGTGACGAATTGGTGATCGCGGCGGGACCGCAAGCGGGCACGCGTATCGAGCTCGACGGTGACGTGACCACGGTGGGACGACACGAAGCGAGCGATCTGTTGTTAGATGATGTGTCCGTCTCGCGACACCACGCGGTGTTCACGCGCACCGCGAGCGGACGCATCACATTGCGCGATCTCAACTCGCTCAACGGCACGTACGTAAACGGAAAACGCGTCGAAGAGACGACTCTGCACTCGGCCGACGAGGTGCAGATCGGAAAATTCAAGTTGGTGTTTTGGGAGGCCACACGATGAAAGCCACGCCAGGGGTGATGCGCATCGGGGAAGTGCACGCGGAACTTCGAAAGATGTTCCCGACGGTGGAGCTGTCGAAGATTCGATACTACGAAGACAAAGGGTTGGTCCAACCCAGTCGCAGTCGTAAGGGCTATCGCCTCTACTCCGAACGAGACGTCGAGTGTTTGCGCGAGGCGATTCGACTGGCCCAAGAAGAGTTTGTGCCGCTTCGCGTGGTGCGACTGCGGCTTATCGAACAAGGGCTCCTCGATCCACCAACCCCAACGTCGACCGCACGTCACGCCGCACGCGAGGCTGCGATTGGCGTCATCAGCGCGCCCGCGCCGCCGCCCAGCGCACCCGTGCGTCCGAACTTGACGGTGGTCGAACCATCGACGAACGGCGACGAACCACTCGCTCCGGTCAAGGAATATTTCTCGGGCGCCGAGTTGCTCGCGACGACGGGGTTGTCGCCCGAAGAGTTCAATCAACTCCACGCGCTCGGCCTCGTGACGGCCGTGATACGCAACGGGGAAACGGTCTTTAGTGCGCTGGACGTGCGCGTTGCCGCCCACGCGCGCGCACTCCTAAGTCGAGGTGTTGACGCGCGCCTGCTGGGGTCTCTTCGGCGGGTGGCCGAGCGCGAGGTGGGGGTGGTCGAGGACCTCACCGTTCCGCTGCGCCAAGGCGCTACCGAGTACTCGGCCCAACAAGTCCGCGAGATCACCTCCGATGTCGCCAGAGAGGTCGCGGCCCTGCGAAATGTTCTCGTCGAACGCGAACTGCTCAACTACCTCGCCCAGACCTAGAAAATTGAGGTGCGAGGTCTAGGCTGGCTCCATGATTGAGGTGGTGTTGCGTGCGGTGCGGGTGGACGTCGGGTCCTCGACCCCCCTGCTGCTTCTCGAAGAGGTGGGCGGGGATCGCGTGCTCTGCATCTTCATCGGTGCCCCCGAGGCGGCCGCGATCGCCTACGCACTCCAAGGCGTCGAAGCGCCCCGACCGATGTCGCACGATCTTCTCGGGCACGTCATCAGTGCCTTAGGGGCTCAGGTGTTTTCGGTCGAGATCGTGGATCTCGTCGACAACACATTCTTTGCGAATCTTCGACTCGTGCGTAGCGGCGACGAGATCATCGTGAGTTCTCGACCGAGCGACGCCGTGGCACTCGCGCTGCGCGTCGGCGCGCCCATACTTGTGAGCGACGACCTGATGGACGCCGAGGGAAAGGTGATGCTGCTGGCCTCCGAGGACGACGACGACGAAGAGTTCGTCGAGCTTGACACGCCCGATGAAGCTGATCTCGTGGCCCAACTGCGAGAGTTCCTCGATCAGGTGCGCCCCGAGGACTTTGGGGCGTGAGGCGCGGACTCATCTCGGTGGCGATCTTCGCTGCCTTCGTAGTGATCTTCACACTGAGCCGTCACGCGATCGATACCTCAACGACCACGACCACCACGGCCAGGTCAACGACCACCACCACGCTCGCTGCGTCGACCACGACCACGACGACGACCCTGGCGAGCTCCACGTGTTCGGGCAGCTCGTTTTCTGGCACCTACAACGAGGGTCAGGGCGCAGCGGGCACGATCTACGCCTCGGTGACCCTGACGAAGACCACACCTGGCTCGTGCACCGTCGACGGGTGGCCACTCGTCACGCTCCAGGACAAGTTGGGTGGAGTGGTCACCCTCACGCCCATCGACGTGCCCCAGGCGGGTAACGACTTTCAATTTCTCACTGGCACCGCCAGCGATCTCACGAGTGCCGCCAATCGTGCACCGAGTTCGCTCACCCTCACCCAAAGTCAGTCGGTGACCTTTGCCCTGGCGTACTCTGACGTCCCAGTCGGCACCCAGGCCTGTGGCAACGGCGTGTCGATGAGCGTGCAGTTTGCTGTAGACGGGGCGACGGTTGGACTGACCCCACCTTCTCCGATTCAGCCATGTGACACCGGCCAGATCTGGCTCAGTCCGTTCTACGCGACGAGTTAGTTGTTTCGCCCGCTGAGGTTGTCCTGAGGGTGACCACGCGGTGAAGCGGGTGAGTAAGCACCTACGATTTGCTTCGTGGCGCGCATCGAGCTCAATGGGCATCCCACCTGGGCGAAGTTGCCCAAACGAAAAGGACCCACCATCGTGTTGTTGCACGGTGGGCTCTCGGAGAGCGACAGCCTCCTTCGCCCCTTAGCGCCGGGACTGTCCAAGCGATTTGAACTGGCGGCGTTTGATCGTCGCGGGCACGGCAAGACCAAGGACACGAAACAGCCCTTCAGTTACGACGCGATGGCCGATGAGACGATCGCCTTCATTGAACACCTGCAACGGCGCGTGTACCTGCTCGGGCACAGCGATGGCGCCAACGTAGCTCTGCTGGTGGCCCTACGCCGACCCGACCTGTTGCGTCGCATCGTGTTGGTGGGGGGAAACTTTCACTACGACGGTCTGGTGCCGATGAAGGACTTCACCCCTGAGAGTGAGGGATTCGCCGAGTTCGCAGTCGACTTTGCGCGAGTGTCACCAGACGGGGTCGAGCATGCGGCCGCCGTGGTGGAGAAGTCCTTGGCCCTCGTCAAGAGCGAACCCGCTTTGAGCGAGGACGAACTGCGCAACATCACCACCCCCGCGCTGGTGATGTCGGGCGACGATGATGTCGCCCGACTGGAACACACGGTGGCCCTCTACGAAGCCCTAGCCGAGGCGCAGTTGGCGGTCATCCCGGGTGCGTCGCACGGCGTGCTCAAGGAGCGAACCAAGCTGTGTTTGACGATCATTGAGGAGTTCCTGCTCGGCCCGGTGCCGCCGCTCACCAAGTATCCACTTCGACGCGCGCCACGCACGCCCGAGGCGTCGATGAAACCCGAGGCGTGATCATCCGCGCCGGTAGACTCGGCGCAATGTTGGCGATGACATCGCGCACCCGACTGCGTGTGATGACGTGGTGGACCTCGCTCAACACGTTGACGAGTGATGGACTGTTGTACCTGCTGGCCGCGGGCTTCGCGCTGGTGCTGGGAGAGACCTCATCCCAGGCGGCGCAGTGGCAGTGGGGATACCTCGCCATGGGGACCTACGCTCTGGCCGCACTCGCAGCCTTCCTACTGGCTCGCAGGGTGGTGCGACGCCAACATCTCGTGCGACTCGTGCTCTTGAGCGTTGTCATCGTGGGTGCGGTCGCCGCGCCGCTGGGACTCGAAGCTCACTGGCGTCACGCGCAACCTGAAGTGGGAGTGATCGCCAGGGCGGGCGAGTTGATCAGCAAGGGCAAAGACCCCTATCACACGTACGATGAACACGGCCATTTGATCGGCGCCATCAAAGACCTGCCCAAGTTCGAGTCGTTCTTTCCGTATTTTCCTCTGATGGGCGTCTTTGGTTTGCCCTCGGCGGTGACGCACAAGGGCAAGGGCCTCACCGACGCACGCATCATCATGACGCTGATGAGCATGATCGTGAGTGGTTGGGCGCTCGCGCTGTTGCGCGCGTCAAAGGAGCAGAAGCTCCGGGTGGCTCAGGTGCTCATCGCCCTGCCGACGGGGGCGTTGTTCTTCGCGACCGGTGGTGACGACATGCCGATTCTCGCGTTGATGCTGCTCGCCGTCGCGGCCCTGCAGCGTCGCCAGTCGAACCTCGCTGGCATCAGCCTCGGCCTTGCCGCCGCCATGAAGATCACCGCCTGGCCCATGGCCGCCGGCGCGCTGCTGGTCGCCCGTGACCCCGCGGGTCGAGCGACGTGGAAGAGAGTGTTGGCCTGGATTGGCGCCATCGTGATCGTGACGACCGTGCCCTTTGCGGTGCGCGCACCGACCGCGTTCATGGCGAATGTCTTCGCGTTTCCCCTTGGGTTAGCTGGCGTCTCGTCGCCGGCCGCGAGTGCACTGCCGGGCCACATCCTCACCACGTGGATGCCGATCCTGGGACACATTCTGGCGCCGGTGTCGTTTCTCGTCGGCGGATACTTCGCGACCAAGTACATTCGCCGCCACTGGCCCCTGACGCTGTCACAGATCTTGGGAGTGCTCGCCATTGTGTTTCTGGGTCTGATCTGCGTGGCGTCGGCGACGCGCGTGGGATACGTGATCTACCCGCTGAATCTGCTGTTGTGGTCGTCGGTCACCAAGGACGCGAGCGTTCCCGCCGACGAACTCGTCGCCGTCGCTTAGATCGTGTCCGAGTTCTGGTAAATCGTGAACTTCCAGTAGACCTTGGTCGCCGTCGACTTGGTGACCGTGATACCTAGTTCCCAGTAGAAGCCGTCGCTGCCAGCCTTTTGAAAGAGGGACTGGGCGTCGCCGTTGCTGGCGGTGCGCGAGAACAGACTCCAGCCGCGCGCCTCGAGTTGGGTGTCAAAGAACGTCACGAGTTGGTTCGACGTCGCGTGGCTGGTGACCATTGGTTCGTAGCAGTCGTACTCACCCGCCCCCAAATCCGGGGTATTGGCCCCGGGCCGGGGGACCGTGTACTTGGGCACGATAAAGGCGTTATCGAGGTTGCTCGGGACCTCTTCACTCTGAAGGCAGTACTGCAGCGCGGGCCCGGGCTTCGTGTCGAGGGGCAGGCCGCCGACCACGGTGGGGATGGTCGTGGGCACGCTGACGACCCCCTTGTTGGTCGCGAAGTCGACGAGGAGAAAAACGCCAATCATGACCACCGCGAGGCCGAGAATCACCCCCGCGGGCCAGAGGCTCGTCGTGGTCGTTAAAGGTGGTCGCGGAGCGGGGGGGACATCGGAAACATCGCTCACTCGCTCCATCCTAAGTGGTCGATCGGTCCACGCCCCGTGCCCAAGTGCCACTCGGCCGCGCCTTCCAGGGCGGCCAGGACAAAAGACTTCGCGTCGCGCACGGCCTCGGGCATCGTGCGACCGAGCGCCAATCCGGCTGCGATGGCCGACGACAGCGAGCACCCCGTGCCGTGGTCGTTCGTGGTACGCACGCGCGGCCCGTCCAGGACGACGAGATCCTCGGCGCTGAGCAGAACGTCGGGCGAGCGTTCCGGGTGCGAAGTTCCGCGCAGATGCCCTCCCTTGACGAGGACGTAGCGCGGACCCCAGGAGAGGATGGCGCGGGCGGCGGACACCACGTCGTCGAGGGTCGCGAGGTCGTGCGCATCGAGTCCGCACAGCACCGCGGCCTCATGCAGGTTGGGCGTTACCACCTCGGCGAGAGGCAAGAGTGCGTTGCGGTAGGCCGCCACCCCACCCTCGCTCATCAGAACGTCGCCGCTGGTGGCTACGAGAACGGGGTCGACGACGAGGTGGGGGAGCAGGCGCTGGTGGGCCAGCGCGGCGACGCGCTCAACGATCTCGGGTGAGGCGAGCATGCCGGTCTTGGTGGCGCGTACCTCAAAGTCATCGACGACCGCGCGAACCTGCGCCTCGACGACGTCGGCTTCCATGGCCCAAACGGCACTCACTCCTCTGGTGTTCTGAGCCGTGACGGCGGTCAGGGCGGTGGTGGCGAACACCCCGAAGGCGTTCATCGAACGGATATCGGCTTGAATGCCAGCTCCGCCCCCGGAGTCCGAGCCCGCAATGGTCAGGGCGACAACGGGTTGCACGCACCAACCCTAACGATCAAGACTCCCCGATACGCTGGGTCCGTGGGACAGCTCTTTACCGTGGGATCGGTGACGTCGACCTCTCGACTAGTGGTCGGCACGGGTGGATTTCGCTCCTTCGATGTCCTCGAAGCGTCGCTCAAGGCATCGGAATCCACAATCGCGACGGTGGCTCTGCGTCGCGTCGACCCCCAGGTTGAAGGTTCACTGTACGAGCTGCTCACCAGCTTGAACGTAACGCTGCTTCCTAATACCGCGGGCTGCTACAGCGCCCAAGAGGCCATCCAGGTGGCCGAGCTCGCGCGCGAAGCCTTTGGGACACCGCTCGTGAAACTCGAAGTGATCGGCGACGATCTCACCTTGTTGCCGGACACTGCCGAGACTTTGGTTGCGGCCGACGAGCTCGTGCGACGGGGCTTCGAAGTATGGGCGTACACCTCCGATGACCTGATCGTGGCCCAACGACTCGAGCAGTTGGGCTGCGTGGCGGTGATGCCGCTGGGCTCACCGATCGGCTCGGGCCTGGGCATCCGCAACCCCCACGCGATCTCACTCATCGCCGAGCGAGTGGAGGCACCGATCTTGCTGGACGCCGGGGTCGGGACCGCCTCGGACGCCGCGCTGGCGATGGAGCTGGGCTGTGACGGGGTCTTGGCGGCCTCGGCCATGAATCGCGCCCTCGAGCCCGTCTTGATGGCCGAGGCGCT
>DATJUR010000007.1:0-3305 GCA_035502215.1 Acidimicrobiales bacterium
CCACGAGGTGCAATGCTCCGGCCTTGGTCGCGATCTGACTGGGGGCGGACAGATTGGAGAGTGAGCCAACCTGCTCGGCGTACGTCGACTGATCCTGGAGCAGTTGACTCTGCAGCTGGTGCATCTCGATCTGGCGGTTCGCTTCGAACATGGAACCGGCGAGTGAGATGGCGAGTGCGACCACCACGATGATGGACGCGCGGCGCGCGGAGGAGGACGTGCGCCAGCGGCGCACCGCCTCGGCGCGCCGCGGCGTGCTTTGAGCTGGCAGGGAGCGGGCGCGACGGCCGGGAGCTTGACGAGTATCGATGGGCCGCGGGTAACTGATTGTGCTCACGACGTCACCTTGCGTGCAATACGCAGCCGGGCCGAGCGCGCGCGGGGGTTACGGCCGATCTCGGCGGCGCTGGCCAGCTGTGCACTGTTCTTATAGACCTGTACTCGGGGTACCGCGCCACACACGCACGGCAGTCCCGGAGGGCAGGTGCACCCACCACTCTGCTGGTCAGCCAAGAAAGCCTTGACGACTCGGTCCTCGCCCGAGTGATACGAGATAACGGCCAGGACTCCGCCAATGCTGAGTGCGTCCAGGGCGGTGCGAAGACCTCGTTCGAGTTGATCCTCCTCGCCGTTCACTGCGACGCGCAGCGCCTGGAACACTCGCGTGGCGACGTGCCCGCGTCGACGCGCCGCCATCGGCACGGCGCGTTCGACCGCGTCGCTGAGTTCGAGCGTCGTGCGGGGCTGACGTTCGACGATCGACTTGGCAATCGCGCCCGCAAATCGACCTTCCCCGTGCTGGCGCAGCAGTCGCGCCAAGTCGTGCGCGTCGACCCGAGAGACGTAGTCAGCCGCGGACTCCCCCGTCGAGGGATCCATGCGCATGTCCAGTGGCGCGTCGACCCGAAATGAAAATCCCCGACGCGAATCATCGAGCTGATGAGACGAGACGCCCAGGTCCATCAGCACGCCGACCACCTTGTCGTCGCCCAGGAACGCCGACTCGTCCTCGAGCACGTCGTCGAGGTCAGCGAAGGTCGCTTCGACGACGAGAGCGCGTTCGCCGAACGGCGCAAGACGCGAGGTGGCTTCCGCACGAGCGTCGGGATCACGATCGATACCCAGCACGCGCAACTGGGGCGCGCTCTCTAGTATCGCCAGAGCGTGTCCGGCTCCGCCCAGCGTGGCGTCGATGACGACGCCGTCAGGTAGTGCGGAGAAGAGTTCGACAATCTCACTCTTGAGCACGGGCTCATGAAAGCGGTCGAGGGCCATCCGCAGCCTTTCAATCGCGACAGGTGACGAGAGGGCGGAGGAGGTTTCCCGCTTCCCTGTCGCGATTGCCAGGCTGCGCGTGGTCCGCGGCCGGTACTGCACAGAAAGGGCGGCCATTACTCACTGCCCTGCTTAAACAACTCTTCGGCGGCATTGACCTTCTCCACGTAGGTCGCCGGATTCCACAACTCGACGTGGTCGATGGCGCCCACGATGAGGACGTCGCCGCTGAGCTGTCCGTAGTCGCGAATTGCGCTGGGAAGCGCAAATCGCCCCTGCTTATCGAACTCAACGTCCGAGGAGTTGGCCGACCAGTAGCGCATCTGCTGACGCTCCGCGGCCCCGCCCATTCGACTCTGGCTGAGTCGTTCTTCCATCTGTCGCGAGAACTCACCGGGAGTCCACAACGCGACGCAGCCTTCGGTGTTGGGACTGAGGTGACCACCACGTTCGAACTCGCTGCGAAATTTCGCGGGCAGGATGAGTCGACCCTTGGCGTCCAGCGAATGCTGAAACTGGCCCACAAAGCCGAGCATTTTGGTCCTCCCGCTAGGTCCCCACTACTCCCCACTTCGTGACACATTACACCACCACCTACCACTACTCGCCAAAAAAGTAGGCGTTTTGACGAAAAAGAGTGGTGACGTCGCCACGGGCTGGGCGAGGCGATCAGGTGTTCGTCGGCGAACTAAGAAGCGGGCGCTGAGCGAAGGTCCCAGGGCGAACTCATCGAGACCAGTTCGTCGACCAAAGCGTCGCGATCATCGATCAAGAGCGACTTGAGGGTGTGGTGATCAAGGGCGGCGGCTAGTCCTTCGGGGACGTCTCGAAGGTAGTTCAGAACATCGCTCGTCTCGCCAGTGTGCAGGACCGTAGAGACGAAGACCCCTTCGCGTACCCGCCACTGGGTAAGGCCCACGGCCTTGCGGTCACCGACGAAGACCTCACCCGGTCCCCGACCCGCAAAGCAGACGACGCGATGCGCGCCACTTCCCTCCAGGGCGCCATCGTGGACGCTCACCGCGTGCGAGGTTCGTTCACGCAGGGCCGAGGCCCACCACGATCCCACGAGTAGTGAACTCACACGCACGTCGTTGCTCCAGCGCGCGTCGCCGCACGGAATCCACCAGTCGATCCACAAGTCATCTGGACGCAGCAGAACGAGACCTCCCCCGCCGCGGCGGCGCCTGACGGGCGTGTGCGACAGGGTGCGGGGATTGAGGATGCTGGGCGACTGGTGGCCCCCGAGGACCAAAGTTGGCGTCTCCACGCGTGCGACGTAGACGGTCGCCACCTCTCTACGGCGCAGTGCGTCGTAGTCGTAGAGGTCCTTGTCCGTCACGAAGCGCGAGGCAAGTATGGCGCCCAGAGCGGATCGGGATCCGGCACGTGGCGCCAACGCCACCAGGGGCCGTCGGGCACCCGGGGCTCAAAGTGCATGCGCCAGCCGATCTCCTCGAGGAGTCGATCGCCTTTTTGCATGTTGTGATGCCGACACGCGGCTACCACGTTGGTCCACTCGTGTCGACCGCCGCGCGATCGGGGCACGACGTGATCAATGGTGTCCGCGTGGTCGAGGCAGTACGCGCAGCGATAGCTGTCGCGCAGCAATAGTGATCGCCGCGTCAGCGGGGGCGTGCGAATCTTGCTCGGCAGCTTGACCATGTCGTGCAATCTCACGATCGCGGGCACCTCGATCACAAGCGAGGCGGAACGGCACACCGCGGGTTCATCGGGAGTCGCGATCGCCTCGGCACGACCCGCCAGCATGAGGACAACCGCGCGCCTCTCGGACACCAACTGCAGCGGCTCAAACGTTGCGTTAAGCAGCAAGACGCGTGACACGAATACGACCTATCGTTTCGGCATCTGTAGATTGGACCATCTCGAGTACTCGATCACGTCGCGCGCGCTCATGGTGCCCATGGAAGAGCCCGTGGCCGTGACAACGCGAAAGCGCCAGTACGCGCGTCCCGGCACCGGTAGAAACGGCGATTGGTGCCACCACCCTCGCCGCCGCAGACGCCAGG
>DATJUR010000008.1:0-2662 GCA_035502215.1 Acidimicrobiales bacterium
GCGCCGACGAGGTCATTGCCTTTGGCGAGGAGTTCGGCTGGCCGGTCGCCATCAAGGCCGCCTACGGCGGCGGCGGACGGGGTATGAAGGTCGTGAACTCCCCCGAAGACGCCCCAGCCGCGTTGGAGAGCGCCGAGCGCGAAGCGCTGAGCTACTTCGGGCGCAGCGAGTGCTACGTCGAGCGCTACTTAACCTGGCCCCGCCACATCGAGATGCAAGTGCTCGCCGACTCCTTTGGCACCACACTGTGGCTGGGCGAACGAGACTGTTCGGCCCAACGGCGCCACCAAAAGCTCATCGAAGAGAGTCCCGCGCCCAACTTCCCCGACGAGGTTCGCCTGGCCATGGGTGCGGCGGCGGTCAAGGTCTCCGAGGCGTGCGGGTACGTCAACGCGGGCACCGTGGAGTTTCTCTACCAGGACGGTGAGTTCTTCTTTCTCGAGATGAACACCCGACTCCAGGTCGAGCACCCCGTCAGCGAACTCGTCACCGGTTTGGACCTCGTCGAGTGGCAACTGCGCATCGCGGCGGGCGAGCCGCTTACCTTCTCCCAAGACGAGATCGTACGCAGCGGACACGCCATCGAAGTGCGCATTAACGCCGAAGATCCGTCCGAAGGACGGTTCCTGCCCTCCCCGGGCGTCATTACGCGCTTCGACCAGCCCTCCGGTCCCGGGGTGCGACTCGACGCGGGCTACGTCGTGGGCGACGCCGTCTCGCAGTATTACGACAATCTCATCGCCAAGTTAGTGGTGTGGGGACCCACTCGTGAGCGGGCTCGACGGCGCCTGCTGCGCGCCATTGAAGAGACCACGATTGAGGGTGTTGCCACAACGTTGCCCGCGGACGTGCTCATTCTCACCAGCGAGGACTTCGTACAGGGCACCCACTCGACCCGCTGGGTTGAAACGACCGTGGACTTCTCCTCTCTACCCTCGGCGACCCTGCCCGCCGTGTCCATCGGTGAGGGCCGGATTCGAAAGGACGTCACGGCCGAGGTCAACGGGCGACGCGTGACCGTCGCGCTGTGGGTACCCGACGACGAAGTCGAGTTGCCCGCTCGTCCCCAGAGCACCGCGCTCAAACCTCGTCGCCAGCATCACAGCGGCGTGGTGGGCAGCGGATCGGGGACGGTCCGAGTCCCCATGCAAGGAACCATTGTCAAGATCAACGTGGCCCAGGGACAACGCGTCGAGGCGGGCGAGACCGTGGTGATCCTCGAGGCAATGAAGATGGAGAACGCGGTGAACGCGGAGAGATCGGGCGTCGTCAAGAAGATTCACGTCGCAACCGGTGACTCGGTGAGTGGCGGCGACGCCGTGGTGGAGATCGAATGACGTCCGAGCAACGCTCGACCGACGCCGTGGAGGGCGCCCGCGACGAGTTGGTCGCACTCAGCCACTTCATTCACGAACATCCCGAACTCGGCTACCAGGAGTTCGAGTCGAGCGCGGCCCTCATTGACCAACTCGTTGCCTGGGGCTTTGAGGTGGAGCGAGGAAGCGCGGGACTACCGACCGCCTTTCGGGTCACCAGCGGAACCGGCGACCTTCACGTCACATTTTGTGCCGAGTACGACGCGCTGCCCGACGTCGGACACGCCTGTGGGCACAACATCATCGCGGCCTCGTCGCTGGGGGCCTTTCTCGGGGTGAGCGCAGTGGCCGACGAGCTCAATCTTCGCGTCACCCTGCTGGGCACGCCCTCCGAAGAAGGCGGGGGCGGCAAGATCGATCTCATCGACGCGGGATACTTCAGCGACGAGCACGTCGCGCTCATGGTCCACCCCTTCCCCAGCGAGCGCCTCGACGCAATCTGCCTCGCGGTCGATCACTTCGACGTGATCTTTACGGGCAAGGAGGCCCACGCCTCGGCCGCGCCCTGGCTCGGGATCAACGCACTCGACGCCCTGACGATCTCTCAGGTGGCTCTCGGTCTCCTGCGCCAGCAACTTCGCCCCGGCGACCAGTTTCATGGCGTGGTGCTCGAAGGTGGTTCGGCGGCCAACATCATCCCCAGCCGGACGGTGGGACGCTTCATGGCTCGCGCCACGACCGCCGGACGCCTCCAGGAGTTGCGCGAGCGGGTGAACGCCTGCTTCGCCGCCGGGGCCTTGGCAACCGGAGCGGAGCTCGAGATCGTTGAGCTCGGGCACCAGTTCTCCCACATGGAGTCCGACCCCGATGTGCTTCTTCACTATCGTCACGCCGCTGAGGCCCTCGGTCGAGACTTTCACCTCGACGACGAAGAAGCTCCGCGGCCCACCCTGTCCACCGACATGGCCAACGTCTCGCTGGTGGTGCCCTCCATTCACCCCTTGCTTATGATTCCCACCAACGGCGCGATTAATCACCAGCCCGAGTTCACCGCGGCGGCCGTGACGCCCCAGGCCGATCAGGCCATCGTCGACGGAGCGCTCGCGCTCGCCCACACGGTGATTGGCGTCGCTCGCGACGACGCGCTGCGTCAACGCTTGGTGAGCCGCTCATGATGCTCGAGCACGCGGTCCTTCAGATCCGCGCCGGAGACGAAGCCGAGTTCGAGGACGCCGCGCGAGTGGCCCTGCCCATCATCGAGTCCGCTCCCGGATGTCACGGCGCGGAGTTTCGTCGCCAGGCAGAGGACCCGTCGATCTATCTGCTCCTCGTGCGTTGGACGTCGC
>DATJUR010000009.1:0-4084 GCA_035502215.1 Acidimicrobiales bacterium
GTCACGTAGGTCGAGGCCATCTGGGCGAACTGGACCAGCATCTCGGGGGTGCACTCGGCGTTCGCTCCGGCGTCCACCAGCACCACGGGCGGACGATTGGGATTGGGAATCGGGGTGACGATGCAGGGCCGGTGCACGCCCGCCAGGCGCCCCATGCGCAACAGCGCCGAGGCCATGGTGGCGCCGGTGTTGCCGGCTGAGACCATGGCCGAGGCGCGCCCGTCGCGGACCAGTTCGGCGCAGCGCACCAAGGACGAGTCCTTCTTCTTTCGCACGCTCGCGCCCGGGTCGTCGTCCATCGCGATCACCTCGGTGACGGCCACCACGTCGAGGCCCAGCGGGTCTCCCATGAGTTCGGGTACGCCGACGAGGGTGACCGAGAGGCCGAGTTCGTCGACCGCTCGTTTCGCCCCCGCGATGATCTCGCCGGGCGCGAAGTCACCACCCATCGCGTCAAGGGCGATGGGCAGCGTCAAATCAGTTGACCTCTACGGCCGTGCGACCCTTGTACCAGCCGCAGTTGGGGCACACCACGTGGGGCAACTTCGAGGTGGCGCACTGAGGGCACACACTGCGAGCCGGCCGCGCCAGGGTCCAGTTGGACGCACGACGGCTGCGGGTCTTGGCTTTGCTGGTCTTGCGCTTGGGTACGGCCATCGATCTTCTCTTTCACCAGAAACGGGCTCACCCGTCGCTCCCAGGATCACTCGGACTCGGGGTCCGCAAATTGGAGCCCGTCCAGTGTAGCCCACCGAGGGTCCTTAGGCGCCTGGCAGTCACAGGCCGCCTCATTGCGATCGATCCCACAGTGGGGGCACAGGCCCGCACAGTCCGGCCGACACAGCGGAGCGAGCGGCAGGTCCAACAAGATGGCGTCGTGCACGAGGGGGGCTAGGTCAATGAAGTTGTTCTCGACCGGATAGCTCAGTTCGTCGTCCTTGTCGGGGTGTTCGACGAAGCGCTCGTTGACGCTGACTTCACTGACCCCGAGCACCGGGGCCGAGCAGCGACGACACACCCCGTGCCAGGGGGCGCGCACCGGTCCCCGGGCCCGGATTCCCCGGCTGAAACTCTCCAGACGCAAGCTCACGTGCACCGGGGCTTCGCCAAAGACGTCGGTCTCGGCCGGACCTCGGGGCTCGAACTCGTGCTTCTCGTCAAAGGGTGCATCGAAGTCCACCGAGATCGACGAGGGCACATCGCGTAACAAGGCGGCGACCGGGACCAAGTACGGCGAGGCCATCGTTCTAGAGAGAGTCCTGGTCAAAGAAGGAGCCGTCCCCCACCTCGGGACTGGGCGCCTGGGCGAGAAACTCGTCGGCGCGCGGCTCGGGACTCAACATCGAAGAGGGCAGGCCCTGGGCACTCAGGCGTTCTCGGCCTGAGTGGGCCGTCTTGAGGAGCCGATCCAGGACGATCTCGAAACCGCCGAGCTTGCCGTCGATGAAGTCCTCGGCCTCGTTGATCATCTGGCGCGCCCGGGCGTGGGCGTCCGAGGTGATCTGCTCGGCTTGGAGACGCGACTGGCGCACGATCTCGGTCTTGTCCACCATCCGGGCCGCCTCCGCGCGCACCTGGTCCATGAGCTGTTCAGCCTTTTTCACCTCGGCCGCCATGAGCTCTTCGCGATCGCGCAGCGCCCAGCGCGCTTCGCGGATCTCATCAGGCAGGCTGTGCAGGGCCTGCTCTAAGAGGGCGAGCACCTCGTCACGGGGCACGAGGGCCGAGTTCGATAGCGGCATCTGCTTGGCGTTCGAGACGATGTCGATGAGATCGCGCAGGTCCGCTTCGAGGTCGCGGTGCGCGTGGCGTGGCGCCTCGTCGATGATCTCGTCGGCGTCGTAGCCGTCAAAGGAGGTCACGCGGGACCCTCGGGGTACTTTTCGGCCAGGCGCTTGGCCACGGGGGCGGGGACAAAGGACGACACGTCACCGCCGTAGCGCGCGACCTCGCGCAGCAGTTTCGACGCAAAGAACGAGTAGTTGGAACTCGAGGGCAGAAACAGGGTCTCGACGCCAGACAACGAACGATTCATCTGGGCCATCTGCATCTCGCTCTCGAAGTCCGACACGGCGCGAAGGCCCCGGACGATGGCCGTCGCGTTCACGTCGCGCGCCACGTTGACCAGCAGGGTCGAGATCGAGACGATGCGCACGTTGGGCACGTGCACCAACGAGTCCGCGATCATCTCACGACGTTCATCGAGGTCAAAGAGTGGCTCGGACTTCTGGGGGTTGCGAATCGCCGCCACCACGATCTCATCGAAGATCTGTGACGCGCGCTCCACGATTTCGAGGTGTCCGTTGTGAAAAGGGTCAAACGAACCTGGAATGAGACCGACCGTCACTCGTCGTCACCCTTCGCCGGTTCCAACATTGTTACGAGCGTAGTGCCGTAGCGTTTGGTCTTGGTCACGGACCATCCCACCGGCGCGTCCATGTGGCGGTCATTTTCGATGACCACCCGCTCGGCCGCTACGCCCGTTAGCAGGCTGGCGAGATCGAGCGGGCCGTAGGGGGGGTCGGCCAACACGAGGTCCAGGTCACGCGGCGGCTGCCAGACGGGCAGGTTGGCTCGCACGAACACCGCCTCGCCCTCGAGCTGGAGCGGGTCGAGGTTCGCTCGTGCGGCGGCTAAGCACACCGGATCGGCGTCGACGAAGTAGACCTTGGCGGCACCGCGCGAGAGCGCCTCAATGCCCATCGCGCCCGAACCGGCGTACAGGTCGACCACCACGAGGTCGCTCAGGCCCCCGCGGCTCTCGAGCATCGAAAAGATCGCTTCACGCGCGTAGTCCGTGGTGGGTCGAACTCGAGGCGGCAGTTTCGCCTTGAGCTGACGCCCGCGGGCCATACCGCCAATCACTCGCACGTCCTTCAGCGTAGGGGCTCTCGCTAGGACTTAAAGAGATACGCGGCATCCTCTTCATCGACGAAGAGGTGAAGTTCGTCTTCCATCTCGCCCAGCGCCTCACCCGCGCTGCGAACCAACTCAGCCGCGAGCGCCTGGGCCCCGGCGACCAGGTCGTCGTCCGAGGTGAGTTTGGCCAACTTGAGATCCGAGCGCCCCTTTTGACGCGCGCCCAGCAGAGTGCCCTCGCCGCGCATCTCGAGGTCCACTTCGGCCAGGGCGAACCCGTCGTTGGAGGCGACGAGCGCCTTGAGGCGCGCGGCGCCGTCATCGGTGGGGGGCTCGCCGAGAAGGTAGCAGTAGCTCTGAAACTGGGCGCGTCCGACTCGTCCGCGCAGTTGATGCAGCTGGGCGAGACCGAATCGCCACGCGTCTTCGATCACGATGACGCTGGCTTCGGGGACGTCGACGCCCACCTCAACCACGACGGTCGCGACCAGCACATCGATCTCGCCGGCTCGAAACTGTTCCATGACCAGATCCTTCTCGTCGCTTCTCATCTGGCCGTGTAAGAGACCCACACTCAGGCCCCGCAACTCGTGGGTGGCCAGGCGGGTTCGTTCCTCGACGGCGCTGGTGGCCTCGACGCGCTCGGAGCCCTCCACGAGTGGACAGATCACATAGGCGCGATGACCCGCAGCGACTTCGTCACGCACTCGCTGCCAGCACGCCGCGACCTCGGTGTCCTCGCGCGCCCAACTCGTGGCAATTGCCCGTCGCCCCGCGGGTAGTTCGTCCAGAACCGACACGTCGAGGTCCCCAAAGAGCACCATGGCCGCCGTACGAGGGATCGGGGTGGCGGTCATAACGAGCAGGTCTGGGTCTGCTCTTTCCTCGGAGTGCTCGCGACCCTGCTCGAAGAGACGAGAGCGCTGCTCGACCCCGAAGCGGTGTTGCTCGTCAATGACGATCAGACCCAGTGAACGAAACCGCACGTCGTCGCTGAGCAGGGCGTGCGTGCCCACGACGATGTCGACCGCACCGGCGGCGAGGCCCTCGATCGTCGCTTGACGGTCTTTGGCGCGCACGCGACCGGTCAGCAATTGCACGCTCACCTCGCGCTCGCCCGCCAAGATCGCCTCGTCGCGAACGTAGAGACCGGCGAGGTCCCGGCGTAACGAGGCCAGGTGCTGTTCGGCGAGCACCTCGGTAGGCGCCATGAGCACGCTCTGGC
>DATJUR010000010.1:0-24865 GCA_035502215.1 Acidimicrobiales bacterium
GCGATCCGACAACTCGCCAATCGACTCGTCGGCATCCTGCACGTCTGTCTGGAGCACCACGTCGTCTACGACGAAAATCTCGCCTGGAAGCACCGGGTCGATATTGCCGCTTGACACCTTCGGGTCAAGGGGTGTCTAGTCCCACCACAGGTCGTGGTGCACCACGCCCTGGCCGATCAAGTTGAGTTGCACCTGGCTGGTGCCTTCGACAATGGTGAGTTGCTTTGCGTCACGGTAGTACTGCTCCACGGGATGGTCACGCATGTAGCCCGCCGCTCCGAGCAACTGCAACGCTACGCCGGAGGTGCGCACGGCCACTTCGGTCGCGTAGTACTTGGCCATCGAGAGCATCGGCACGTGCTCTTTTGAGTACAGTCCGTGGTCAGCCAACCACGCGGCGCGATACGTCAAGAGTCGGGCGGCCTCGATGTCGGTGGCACACCGGGCGATCTCCCATCGGATGCCTTGAAAGTCGGCGATCGTCTGTCCAAACGCCTCTCGCTCTTTCACGTAGTCGGTCGCGTACATGAGCGCTCCCTCAGCGAGACCGAGTCCCCGGGCCGCCACGATCGGACGCATCGCGTTCAGCGACTGCATGGCCAACAAGAAGCCACCACCGATCACGTCGCGGGGACCGACCTTGACGTTCTCAAAAACAATCTCGGTCGTGTCAATGCCCTTCACACCCATTTTCTCATCGACCCGCGGACGCGACACGCCGGGCGAGTCGGCCGACACGATGAATCCGAAGATGTTGCGATGCTGACGCAGGGTCGGGTCCCCGATCTTGGCGAAGACGACAAACCAGTCAGCCTGCATCCCCCCGGATATCCAACACTTCGTGCCACTCAGGAGGAAACCGTCCTCCACGTCAGGGTCGGGCGTGGCGTGTGTGCGCATCCCCGCCACGTCCGAGCCCGCACCCGGTTCGCTCAGGCAGAACGCCGCACGCTGAGTGCCCTTGGCGATGCCCGGCAGATACTTCTGCTTTTGCTCTTCGTTGCCCGCAATCATGATGGGACCGGTGGGCAGTCGCGTGAGCAACAGCATCAGCCCGATCACGTTGGAGTACTTGGTGACCTCCTCAATGGCGATCGCCAGCCCGGTGATACCCGCACCCGAACCCCCGTACTCCTCAGGAATGCACAGACCGAGTAGATCGGCGCGCTGCAACTCCTCAAAGATGTCCTGGGGGTACTCCCCCGTGGCATCGATCTCGCGTGCGCGCGGCTTGATCTTGGTCTGAGCGAGGCGGCGCACACTGCGGCGTAGTTCCTCCATCTCGGGGGAGAAGTCAAAGTTCATACCCAGCAAGTTACTGCGGGGCCCTGTGCCAACATTGCGGAGTGACCACTTTCGAGCGCGCCGCCTCCCTGCGCGCGATGGCCAGTTCCACCTTTGACGTCGTGGTGATCGGTGCGGGCATGACCGGGGCCGGTGTCGCACTGGACGCAGCGTCGCGCGGACTGCGCGTCGCTTTGATCGATCGCGGCGACATCGCGTCGGGCACGAGTTCCAAGTCTTCCAAGATGGTCCACGGCGGCCTTCGCTATCTGCAGCAAAGGGAGTTTCGCCTGGTCTATGAGAATCTCCGCGAACGCCAGCGACTTCTACGCAACGCGCCGTACCTCGTAGAGCCCCTGCCGTTTCTCATCCCCCTCTTTGGCTCAAACGGGGTGGCATCTCGCGCACTCGTGAGGGGATATTCGACAGCTCTGCGCATCTACGACCTGAGCGGCGGATGGCGCATCGGCCAGCGCTTTCGGCGCGTCACGGCAGACGAGGCGCTCGAACACCTGCCGACCCTACGCACCGAACGACTCGTGGCCGGCTTCCTCTACTACGACGCGCGCGGCGACGATGCACGCGTCGCCCTCGTGCTCGCCATGACCGCCGCACTCTCCTACGGGGCCCAAGTCGCCACCTACGCCAGCGCGTTCGGCGTGGTACGCAACGACGCGGGCCGTGTTCAGGCGCTACGGGTGCGTGACGAACTCACGGGCCAGGAGTTCGAGATTTCGACGCTCTCAGTGATCAACGCGACCGGGGTCTGGGCCGACGACGTCTTCACGATGGCCGAGCAGCGTACCTCTCATCGCATCACACCGGCCAAGGGAGTGCACCTGAGCGTCTCGGCATCTCGTTTACCCGCGGACGTGGCGGCCGTCTTCAATGTGCCCCACGACCGACGCAGTGTCTTCGTCGTGCCGTTCGTGGACGCGCCCTACACCTACGTGGGGACGACAGATACCGCCTACGACGGTGCGCTGGACGAACCGCTGTGCACGCCGGAGGATGTCGCTTACCTACTCAGCGCCGTCAACGCGTCCACGTCGTCAAATCTCGACGTCAACGACGTGACGGGCGTCTGGGCTGGGCTTCGCCCCCTGCTCGCGCCTGACGCGGGACGCACGCTGAGCGAACGAACGGCTGACCTGTCACGCCGTCATCAAGTGAGCGATTCGCGCGACGGCATCGTGCATGTAACGGGAGGCAAGTGGACCACCTATCGCCAGATGGCTCAAGACGCCGTCGACGCGCTGTCTGCCTACGTCTCTCCACTGGCCCGGGTGCGCACGAAGTCTCTACCCCTCTACGGCGTGGGAGAGTGGCGACCCTCGAATGAACTCGAGACGCACCTGTACCGGCGATTCGGCGAGCACGCCCGAGAGGTCGTGAAGCTGATCGACGACGACTCCTCGCTCGCGAACGCTCCCCTGGCGCACCAGCCCTACCTCGCGGCCGAGTTTGTCTACAGCGCGCGTCACGAAATGGTCACCTCACTCATCGACCTGCTGACCCGGCGCAGTCGGGCCCACTTGCAAAATGCGCGCACCACGGCCCAGGGTGCTGATGGCGTGGCGCGGCTCGTCGCGCCGGTGCTGGGATGGAGCGAGCAGGACATCGACCGTGAAGTCGACGCGTATCTCGCCCTCGCCAAGCGCGAGTTCGCCGCGGCCGGACTGCAGCTGCGGTGAGCGAGCCCACGATGCCCAACGCCTATCCGGACGACCTCGATGCACCCGCTCCGCTTTCGAGCGCTCTGGTCTCGGAGCTGGCGCTGGCCGGACTCGAGGTCAACACCTCGACGATCGCGCGCGCCAACCACGCCCGGGACTGGTGGCCGCGGCTCATCGCCGAAGTAGCGGCCGGTCGCGTCGAGAGCTGGCCGTCGGCCGTCGTGAGCGTCACCAGTACCGCCGAGGTCCAGTCGGTTCTGCGGATCGCGACCGCCCACCATCTGGCCGTTACGCCCCAGGGCGCTCGCTCCAGTGTGGTCGGCGGGGCCACGCCCGTGACCGGAGGTCTCGCTCTGGACCTCACCGGAATGAATCAGATACTCGATCTCGACGAGGTCTCGGGCACCGTGCGCGTCGAAGTGGGCGTCGTGGGCCCCGACCTCGAAAAGTTTCTGGGTGAGCACGGCTTTACCGTTGGTCACTTTCCCCAGTCCTTCGATCTGGCCACCGTCGGTGGATGGATTGCGAGTCGCGGAGCCGGCCAGATGTCGAATCGCTACGGGACCATCGACGATCTGGTGCGCGCTCTCACCGTGGTCCTTCCTAGCGGGCGGATCGTGCGTCTGGGCGGACACGGTCCGCGCGAAGCCGTTGGTCCAGAGCTCGCGCGGCTTTTTGTCGGCTCGGAGGGTACCCTCGGGGTCATCACCGAGGCGACTCTTCTGGTGCGACGTCGCGCTGAGTACCGCCGGCGTCGGGCCTACTCCTTTTCGACCTTCGAAGGCGGCCTCGAGGCGTGCCGGCGCATTCTCCAGCGTGGCGCGCGGCCCGCGGTTCTGCGCCTCTACGACGAGTCAGAGTCGACGCGTCACTTCGATCTCGACGACTGCGCGCTCATCGTGCTTGACGAAGGCGACCCGCACTTAGTGGACGCCACGATGCTCGTCGTGGACGAAGAGTGTGCGTCGAGTAAGTCTCGCGAGTCGAGCCTCGTCGATCGCTGGCTGGAACGACGCAACGACGTCAGTGCCCTTGCGGCCCTGTGGGAGCGCGGAATCGTGGTCGACACAATCGAGGTGGCAGGACCGTGGTCGATTCTGCCCGCCCTGCACCAAAGGCTCACCGGCGCGCTGAGCGCACTCGAGGGGATGTACGTGGTGTCGGTTCACCAGTCCCACGCGTACGACGACGGAGCATGCCTGTACGTGACCTTCGCCGGACAGTCGAACGACCTCGATTCGTTCTACCGCCGGGCGTGGGACGTGGCGATGGGCGAAGTAATAGCCCTCTCGGGTGCAATCAGCCACCACCACGGCATCGGTCGGAACCGTGCGCGCTTTGTGCGAAGTGCGCTCCAGGACTCCTATGGGCTCTTGGTGGACATCAAAGACCTGCTCGACCCCGACGGCCTCATGAACCCCGGGGTCCTCGGTCTGGGAGCCGAACCGAGGTGAGGGCGCTCGCGATCGACGTCGGCTCCTCGTCACTACGCACGGCGCTGGTCGACGAGAGAGGTACGCTCAGCGGCGTCCACCAGCGAGCCCTGCGCGTCGCGAGTCCGCACCCGGGTGAGGTCGAACTCGACGCCGCCGAGATCGTCGTTACTGCCCTCGAACTGGCGCGTCGGACCCTGCAGGACGCTGGAGGCTGCGACTGCGTGGGGATCACCAACCAGCGCGCGACCACGGTGGTCTTCGATCCCATCAGCTCCAGACCCGTCGGGCCGGCCCTCAGTTGGCAAGACTTGCGCACCGTCGTGGACTGCCTGGTTCTCCAGGGCCACGGACTCACCCTGGCACCCAATCAGTCCGCCACCAAGGTCAAGTGGCTTCTCGACCAGTCCGGTCGCCCCGCGCGCGACGTGCGCTTCGCCACCTTAGAGACATGGCTCGCGTGGCACCTGAGTGCGGGCGAGGTGTACGTGTCCGATCGCTCGAACGCGTGCCTGAGTGGGCTCGTCGACACGAGCGTCACACGCTGGGATGATCACACCCTCGAGACCGTAGGCATTGCGGGAGTCGGCCTCGCAGACCTCGTTGACACGATGGGCCCCGTGGGCGCGGCGAGCGCCCTGCCCGGTTCTCCTTGGATCACGGCGCTGGTGGGCGATCAAGCCGCGTCGCTCTTTGGTCAGTCCTGTGGGACCTCCCAGGCGAAGATCACCTTCGGCACGGGCGCCATCTTGGACATGATTCATCCCGCGAGCGCACCGCGCTCGCTGGGCCGTCACCACTCCGGCTGCTACCCCGTGGTGATGCGCAGCCACGCCGGCGCCGTCACGTGGGGGATCGAAGGCATTGTTTTTAGCGCCGGATCGTGCGTGCAGTGGCTCGCCGACCTGGGGATCATCGGTGACGTCGCCGCGAGCGAGGAACTGGCGACGTCGGTGGACTCCAGCGGTGGTGTTGACTTCGTGCCCGCCTTCGCGGGCCTGGGCACACCGTGGTGGGACTTTGGGGCCCGTGGCGGCTTCTTTGGGCTGACTCGAGGCTCGAGGAGCGAGCATCTGACCCGCGCAGTGCTAGAGGGCGTCGCCCAGCGCGGCGCCGACATGATCGCCGCCGCCGAGGCCGACGTGGGAGCACCGCTTACCGAGGTTCGACTCGATGGTGGCATGAGTACGAATCGGTTCTTCGTCCAACGCCTCGCGGACTTTTCTGGTCGAGTCTGCGCGGTCTGCTCGCAGCGCGAAGCGACCACGCGCGGGGCCGGTCTCATGGCCTTGGTCGGTATGGGTCACCTCAGCGTGGAGGATGTGGAGTCCCTGTGGTCGCCCGATTTCCTCGCCTACCCCACGCTTGACGAGACCACGCGCGAGTCGTCGCGATCTCACTGGCTCAAAAGTGTCGAACGCGCGGCGAAAACGATCCCCGAACTCTCAGCCGTGTCGTTCTAGGCGGCCCAGGGCGCACGCGCGAGGGCGTCATCGATCGTGGTCAGCTCGTCGAGGAGAACCTTGGACGTGGCGAGGCCTCTGGGGTTGCTCAGCGCGAGGACGCCGGTCACGAGGCCCCGACGCACGTAGAGGGCCAACCACTTGAGCTCCTCGTCGCTACCCGAGACCCGCACCACCTCGTCGTCGGGGCGCGGGTGGCCCAACATCTGAATCTTTTTGCCGTACTGGTCCGACCAGAAATATGGCACGGCGGGGCGGGCGCCAGCACCCATCCAGTGATGAGCAAGGTGCCAAGCGTGATCGGCCGCGACCTGCCAGTGCTCGACGCGGATGGGCTCGAGTTCGTCTCCCACGCGGTAGGCGAAGCGCGCCACATCGCCGATCGCCCCGACGAAGGGGGCCGCTTGGAGGTTCTCATCGACCCGCACGCCGTGGTCGAGGTTCAACCCCGAGCCCTCGAGCCATCCAAGGTCCAAGGCGGATCCAACCGCCGCGATCACTCCCGCCACTTCGAGGGCCGGTCCTTGGTCGAACTCGACGAAAAGCGTCTTCTCCGACACCAGGACGTCGCGGATGTGCTGGCGAGTGCGCAACTCGATGCCCGCGTTGGGGGCGAGGCCCTCCAGCCACTGCGACGCCTCGTCGCCCACGACCCCGACGAGGGGGCGCTGGGCGACCTCGAGGACGACGGGGCGAAGACCGCGCCCGGCGAGCGACGTCGCCACCTCGGCCCCCACAAATCCACCACCAATCACCGCGAAGGCGGCACCCGGTTCCAGGCGCGAGAGTGTCTGGTTGAGTCGCGTGACGTCCTCGGCGCTGCGCAGGGTGGGCAGGTCCCCACTGCCAGTGAAACGCAGCGGTTGTGCGCGCGTGCCGGTCGCCACGACCACGTGGGAGCCCGAGATCTGGGTGCCGTCATCCAGCTCGACTCGCCGGGCCTCGGCGTCCAGTCGTGTGACGCGCCGCTCCAGACGCAGATCCACTCGCGCCGCCTCGAGCTTGAGCGGCGTGGCGAGCGTCGCCTTATCGAGGTCCCACTTGCCCGAGAGGATCTGCTTGGACAACGGGGGTCGGTCGTAGGGCGGGTGGGGCTCGTCTCCCACGATGGTCACCTTGCCCCGATAGCCCAGTTGGCGCAGTATTTCGGCGAAGCGCCAGCCGGCCAGGCCCGCGCCCACGACGACGACGTGGTCGTCGGGGCCTAGCGGGTTCACGACGAACCGAAGATCGCGAGCCACTGCTCACGGGTGGCCGGAGCAAAGACTCGATTGCGCGCCCGTATCGCGCCCAGTGAGAGTGACGCCTCGGGCGAGTACTTGTGGCCCGGAAACACCAGTATCTCGTCGGCCATCGGCGCGAAACGCTCGGACAGCGTGCGATACATCTCTTCGGCGTCGCCCCCGGGAAAATCTGTGCGCCCGCAGC
Organism: Acidimicrobiales bacterium; assembly: GCA_035502215.1. Taxonomy (GTDB): domain Bacteria; phylum Actinomycetota; class Acidimicrobiia; order Acidimicrobiales; family RAAP-2; genus RAAP-2. The sequence continues at coordinate 7,285 of DATJUR010000010.1, forward strand.
CATCAACAAAGAGCGTGTCGCCACTAAGCAGGCGACCGTCCACCAGCACACACTGACTGCCCGGAGTGTGTCCCGGGGTGTGAACCAACGTGAGATCGATCGTGCCCACGCGGACCTGGTCGCCACTCTCGTGAGCGACGAGCGCGCTTGGCTTGATGTCGGTGCGTTCGGTGATCCACCACACTTCGTCGGCGTGCACGTGCACCGGGACGTCGAGGAGTTCAGTCAGTTCGGCCACCCCGGCAATTCGCTGATTGCCAATGAACGTGCCCCCAATGTGATCGGGGTGAGAGTGCGTGGCGATGACCCCCACCAGCGTCATGCCGTCTTCGCTCAGGGCGTCCAAGAGTTCCTGGGGTCGGTAGGCGGGGTCGACTAGCACGGCCTCGCCGCTACGTCGATCGCCAATCGCGTAGGTGAAGTTGCGCATCGAGAGCGCGACCGCATCGCCCAGCGCAAAGTCGCTGCCCGAGAGAAACTGACGGAAATAGAGATGTTCGTTCATTCGTCCTCAACGATTCGACTAATACGCGGGGTCAACTCTTCCACCTTGGCCTTCGTGAGTGCCAGGCGCTCCTCGAGGGCCTCAATGATGGCGGTGGCGCGCTCGAGTTTGGCGAAGAGTTCGTCGACCGACACCTCACCCTCGTCGAATGACGCAACGATCGCGTTAAGCTCGTCAGCCGCATCGTTCCACTCGTTGACGCTCACCTTGTCTCCTTCTTGGTCACGCGAGCGCCGAACACTCCATCGCTCACCCGAACGTCCACGTCGTCGCCGACCCCGATATCCCCCAGAGACTTTACGACCGCGCCGTGGGCGTTCGTAACCACCGACCACCCCTGGGCGAGGCGCCGAGCGGGGTCGTAGGCAACCACGAGCTGGCGATTCGACTGGAGCATGAGTTCCGCCGAACGCAGCACCGCGCGGCCCTGGGCGACGAGGCGCTCTCGCATCGTGGCTAGGTGGCGTTCTTCAGCGCGCAATCGGTCGCGCACGGCGAAGATCATGGTGCGCCGACGCTCGGCTACGTAGACCGAGGCCTCATCAAGCACGTCACGCGAGAAGTTAAGGAGCCGACGGGCCGGATCCTGGACGTTGGAGTCGTACCAGCGCGCCACGATCCCGACCACCTCTTCACCGAGCTTGGTCGGGGTGATCGCGTGCGTGTGCGCCACCAAGTCAGCTACCGACTCATCACCCGTGTGCCCGATACCCGTAAAAACCGGCGTCGTGCAGTTCGCAATCGCGCGGGCGACTCGTTCGTCGTCGAAGCTCGCGAGGTCGCCCTTGGATCCCCCGCCGCGCACCACACAGATGACATCGACACCGCGTTCGTCGAGTGCCCCGAGCGCGGCCGCAATCTGTAGAGGTGCGCCATCGCCCTGGACCAAGGTCTTGACCACGGTCACCTCAAAGCTAAAGGGCGAGTTCAGCAGCTGGCCGGTGAAGTCGTTGTAGCCTTCGGTGCCCGGACTCGCGACCAGACCCACCCGCAGGGGCACCGCCGACAGCACGGTGTGCTTGTTCTTGTCCACCAGACCCTCGCTCAAGAGTCGCGCGATGAGCTCCTGGCGACGGCGAGCCACGTCACCCAAGAGGCCTTCGACGTCGACGTCGGTGATCGTAAAGCCGATTCGCCCCTGGGGGGCGTAGAGATCGACGTAGCCATAGACGTTGACCACCATCCCGGCCTGGAGCACCACGCCCTCAGCCGCGAGGCGCTTCTTGAGCGGTCCCCAGGGGGTCGCCCAGCAGTGGGCGTTGAGCACCGGTCGCTTGGTGTCGCTGTGGGATCCCGCGTCCACCATGTCGAGGTAGACGTGGCCCTTTTCGTAGACCTTGGCGATCTCGCCGCGCACCCAGCGCGGTCGGCGACGCCCGAATCCCTCTTCGAGGTGAGCGGTCAGAAGTTGGTAGAACTGGGCAACTTCGAGGACCTCGTCAGTCATCTCGACGTCCATCGCCATTGTGCGAGGCTACCGTGCCCTTTGTAACAGAACTGTCGCTTGTCGTGCGCGAGCCCGTGTGCCAAAATTGTCTCGGATGGTGAGTCGACTGGGTGGTCGCACCGAGTTCACGCTCGGTGAGGAAAGTCGGGGCTCCATAGGGCAGGGTGCTCACGAAATGTGAGTCGCGGCGACGTGCAGGAAAGTGCCACAGAAAACAGACCGCCGATGGCTCGGGGAACCGAGTACAGGTAAGGGTGAAACGGTGCGGTAAAAGCGCACCAGCGTTGTGGGTGACCACGGCGGCTTGGCAAACCCCACCCGGAGCAAGATCAAACATGGGAGGCGGCCCGCGCGCCTCGTAACACAGGCACTCCCGAGGTAGATCGCTGAGATGGATGGCCGCCCAGCCTTCGCAAGAAGGCGGACAGAACCCCGCTTACAGGTCGACTCACCATCCTTTGACCACGCACTACACGATTGAGAAAGGACGTGACGTGCCCCACCTGCCCTACCGCGAACTGCCGGTAGCGGACCCCGGCACGCCCAACACCGAGTCACCCGGGGGCTATCTACGCTGGCTGGCCGGCCACCAGCGGTGGCTCTTGAGCCTCAACGCGCTCTTTGGCATCGGCTGGATGGTGGCCCAGGCCCTCGTCTGGTTCGCCGTCGGCGCGGCAATCGACCAGGGGGTCGAAGACCACAACACCGGCGAACTCTGGAAGTGGGTCGGAGTAGTCGTACTCCTGGGCGCCATTCAGGCCGTCAGTGGATCGCTGCGCCACCAGCTCGCCGTCACGAACTGGATGCAGGCCACGTATCGCACGATTCAGGTTGTGGGACGGCACATCACCACGACTGGCACGGCGCTCACTGATGAGATCCCCTCGGGTGACGTGGTGAACACCGTGGCGGCCGACGCCGTGCGCGTAGGGAGCACCTTTGACAGTTTCGCTCGCTTTGCCGGCGCGATCGTGGCGTGGATCGTCGTGTCATTTATATTGCTCTCGACTTCGGTCGAGCTGGGACTCGTCGTGCTCGTGGGCGTTCCCGTGCTCGGCTCACTCACCGTGCCGCTCATGCGGCCACTGCACCGCACGCAGGCCGCCCAACGTGAAGCCGCAGGACGACTGGCGGCCCTGGGGGCCGACACTGTCGCCGGACTGCGCATCTTGCGCGGCGTGGGAGGCGAGGACGTTTTCTTCGAGAACTACCGCCAACAGAGCCAGCGCGTGCGCGCGGCGGGCGTGCGCGTGTCGTCCCCCCAGGCGGGACTGGAGTCGGGCCAGGTCTTACTACCGGCCATCTTGACGGGCATCGTGACCTTCCTCGGCGCGCGCGACGTGATGAACGGCACCCTCCAGGCCGGACAGCTCGTGGCCTTCTTCGGGTACTCGATGTTTCTCACCACCCCGTTGCGCACGGCGATCGACTACGTCATTCAGGCGACACGCGCCTACGTCGGAGCGGGCAAGGTGCTGCGCGTTCTCGCGATCGCGCCCACCGTGACGAGCCCCGCGAATCCCCTCGCCTGGCCCGCTCGCATCACTCGACTGGAGGATCGACGAAGCGGCCTGGTCTTGAGCCGAGGTCAGCTCTGCGCTATGGTCAGCGACCTTCCCGAAGAGGCCGCCCACCAGGCTGACCGACTGGGACGCTTCACCGCTGACGACCAGGACGTCTTTCTCAATGACCTGCCGATCGCGAATTACGCGCTCGATGATGTGCGGCGCCACGTCGTCGTCAGTGAGATCGAGCCACGACTATTTTCCGGTGAGTTGCGCTACGAGCTCATGCCCCATGAGGCAATCGACGACGAGCGTATCTACGCGGTGCTGCATGCCACGAGCTCACTCGATGTGCTCGACGCGCTCGACGACGGCCTCTCGACCACCGTCGAAGAGCGCGGCCGAGGCTTCTCGGGCGGGCAACGTCAGCGCTTGAGTTTGGCCCGCGCCATCTTGACCGACGCCGAGGTTCTCGTTCTGGTTGAGCCCACGTCCGCGGTCGACACCCACACCGAGGGCCGCATCGCGGCGCGTCTGCGCGAGATTCGTGGCGCCCACACGACCCTGCTCGCGACCACCAGTCCCCTGCTACTCGAGCGAGTGGATCTCGTCTATCTCCTCGAGGCCGGTCGCGTCGTCGACCACGGCACCCACGATGAGCTCGCGGCTCGCTCGGCGCGCTATCGACAGATCGTCCTGCGCGAGGACAACTGATGAGTGACGCCACCCGCACTCGCAGCACTCAACTGCCCACCGCGACGTCCGCGGTCGTGAGGTCCTACGCCCGCGTGCTGATGCGCCAGCACCGTCGTGCGCTCGCGCGCATGCTCTCGCTGTACTCTCTGGCCGCGATCATGGGCTTGATCCCGGCCTGGGTGATCGGCGAGATCACGGACTTCGCGTCCGATCACCGCCTCAGCGGACCCAAGATCTCGCTCTACGTGGCCGTGCTCGTCGTGGCCTCGCTCGCCTACGCCGTGCTCACCTACTTCGCGCGCCGACGCAGCTACGTCCTGGGCGAGATCGTCTTTGCCCAACTACGTGAAGAGTTTCTCGCCAGCGTGCTGAGTCTGCCGCTCATGGAGGTCGAGCGCGCGGGCACGGGCGATCTCCTGAGCCGCACGACTAACGACATGGAAGCCCTCTCACGCACGGTGCGTTTCGCGGTGCCCGAGTGGCTGGTCGCCATCCTCCAGGCCATCCTCACCCTGGGCGCAATGTTGCTCGTCAGTCCCCTGGCCAGCGTCGCGAGTTTGGTGTCGTTGCCCGTGCTGTTTTTCTCCACGCGCTGGTACCTGCGCTACGCCACACCTGGGTACCGTCGCGAGCGCATCAGCTACGCCACCCTGTCGGGCACCGTCGCCGAGACGGCCGAAGGCGCTCGCACCATTGACGCCCACCGCTTGGCCGGGCGCCAGTCCACTCGCATCGAAGACAATGTGCGCGAGTCCTTCTACTCCGAGATGTACACGTTGCTCATGCGCATGGTCTGGTTCCCCACGATCGAGGGTGCCTTTGCGGTCGCGGTCGCGGTGACCCTGGCGTGGAGCGGCTGGCTGGCCATTCACCACGTCGTGGCGATCGGCGCGGCCACCACGGTCACGCTCTACGTCGTACAGATCAACGACCCACTCGACCGCATCGTGTCGTGGCTGGACGAAATCCAGATCGGACAGACGTCGCTCGCCCGCTTGGTGGGCGTGTCGGTCGTGCGCGATGACCGTCCCCTCGATGGTCCCGAACCGGCCGACGAGACCATTGTGCTCGACGACGTGCACTACGCCTATCGCGAGGGTCACGACGTCCTACGAGGCATCTCCTTGACCGTGCGCCCGGGCGAGCGACTGGCCATCGTGGGACCTTCGGGAGCGGGTAAGTCGACCATCGGACGACTGATTGCGGGCATTGACGCACCTGGTTCGGGGTCCATTCGCGTCGGTGGCGTGGACGTTGCGAACATGCCGCTCGCCAGCCTGCGCCGCCACATCTCCCTGGTCACCCAGGAGCACCACATCTTCATCGGCTCGGTTCGCGACAATCTCGCCCTGGCGAGGCCCGAGTCGAGCGACGACGAGATCAAAGCCGCCCTGGAGGCGGTCGACGCGCTCGAGTGGGTGGAACACCTCCCCGAGGGCATGGCCACCGAGCTCGGCACGACGGGCTATCTCATCTCGCCCGCGCAAGCCCAGCAGCTGGCCCTGGCGCGTCTTGTCCTGAGCGACCCGCACACCCTGATCCTCGATGAGGCGACCGCCCTGCTCGACCCCCGCGCGGCCCGTCACCTAGAGCGCTCCTTGAGCGCAGTGCTTCGTGGTCGCACTGTCATCGCCATCGCGCATCGCCTGCACACCGCACACGATGCTGACCGCGTCTGCGTGGTGGTGGACGGCCGGATCGCCGAGCTCGGTACCCATGACGAACTCGTGGCACTCGGCGGTGAGTACGCGGCTCTGTGGCGCAGTTGGCGAAACGAGAAGCCGACCGCCTCGTAGGCTTTGGCGGTGGCCGGGTACCTGCGGAGCGATGAGGTATCCGCGTGCGTGCACCGCGTCGCTCTCTCGCGCGGGGCACCTTTTGAGATCGAACTCCCCGCTCACACCCCCGAGATGCAGCGCCGACGCCGCAGTGCCGCCGAGCACCGCGGCGAGGTGCTCGAAGCCCTGGCTCGCCTGCATCCCGACGCGCGACGACCTCGGGGCGAGAGCGAAACGATGTCGATGATCCAAGAGGGGCTCGCTTTGCTCTTGCAACCGCGCCTGCCGCCCGACCTGCCCGGTCGGCGCTCCGCCTCGGTTCACGCGCTCATTCGCGTCGGTCGCGTCGGCGAGCGTTTCGCGTACTCGCCCCTGTTGGTAAAGAACCATGAAGTGGTCGAAGCGGCTAGCACTCGGCGCACCCTGTTGGGCACACTCGAACTCCCCCGGCCCACCGAGGCCACGTTCGTCGACGGGGTGGGAACTCGTCCCGGTGCGCCCATGACACGCAGCGGGCTCTCGCTCACCCACGCGTCGCGTGTGCTCGAAGCTCTCGGACACGCTGACCCCAACTCGCGCGGCGCGATCGTCGATCGTCAGAGTCGGTTGTGGTGGCTCGAGCTGGCGGGACACAGCTATCCCCGATTCAATCTGACGGCCTACGACCATCTCTACGAGGAGCGCCTCGGCGTACTGCGGGCTCACGACGCCTGGGCCTCGTCGCTCGGCCCCTTTCCCACCACCCCCTACTGGCACCGGGACTGCCCGGAGTGTCCCTACGCCGCCTACTGCGAGGACCAGCTCGAAGCGATCGACGACGTGTCCCTGGTGCGCTTTACCTCCTTCGATCAACAGCTCCTCTTGCGTGAGCACGGCGTCGAGACCAGATCTCAACTCGCTCGACTCGATCCCGAAATCGCCCGACGGGCTCGGCACACGACCATTAATCCCCTCGAGCCCCACCGAGCCGAAGAAGTACTGGGACGCAGCATCGACAAACTGGATGACCTCATCTACCGCGCCCGGGCCCGCGAGCGAGGGACCTCCTTGCGCATCGTGGACCCGAGCGAGATCGGATGCCCGACCGCTGACGTCGAAGTCGACATCGACATGGAGAGCTACGAGGACACGACCTATCTATGGGGAGCATTCGTCACTCTCAACTGTCCCGTCGACGGAGTGAAGGCCGGTTATCGCTCCTTCGTTGAGTGGGGCGACCTGACCCCCGACACCGAAACGCGGATCTTCGCGGAGTTCTGGGCGTGGTTGAGCGAGGTGCGAGATCTCTGCCGAGTCCAGGGGCGTACCTTCCGTGCCTACTGCTTCTGGGCGGCGGCCGAGGACGGCGCCATGAATCGAGCGGTGGCCAACCCCACTTCGGACGCCCCGCCGATTGACGAGCTTCTCGAGTTTCGCCGGGCTGAGCCCCCCGCCTGGATCGACCTGCACGAGCTCGCCAAGCGGCAGATTCAAACCGAGGGCCCCCTCGGCCTCAAGCAGTTGGCCATGGCGTCGGGCTTTCACTGGCGCGACCCCAACCCCAGCGGCGAAGCGTCCATGGTCTGGTACGAGGTGGCCGTGCGCGACCAGTCCCCCGCCGCGCTCGCCTCGCGCGAACGAATCGTGACCTATAACGAAGACGACTGTCGGGCGACCAAGGCCCTGCGTGACTGGCTCAATGGTCCCGCTCGCGCACTCGCCCACCGCGACGACCAACTGTGAGTTCTAAACGAGATCATTAGCATTACAAAGTGGCGTCCGCTGGCTCTGACTCGACCCGGGAGCCATCGCCAGTCGCCGCGCGCCTCCTCGGGTTCTTAACGAGCCTCGTGTCCTTAGCCCTCTCGGGGGCGGTCGCACTCTTTCTCAACGACCTCGCCCACGCCCGCATCTCCGAGGGCGTGGTGGGGCTGATGGCGGTCCTCGTGCTTCGTTGGCTGAGCACGAGTTCCCTCGACGACTGGGCGGAACGCGCGGCGGCCGGCGTGCGACATCGGTGGCGCGTCGACATCGTCACCCTGCTCGACATCCCTCGACGTGAGGGCGAACGGGCTCGCGGGGACCTCACCCTCGCGATCGAACAGTCGGCCCAAGCCCCAGAGCTCGAGCGACTGCGCTCGAGCGCCGCGACGTCGTTGCTGGGGATCGTGGTGGTCTTCTGGGCGGCCGGTTGGCTCGGTCTGTTGATCACGCTCGGCCTTGTTGCGCTCGCCGCACCCCTCTACCGGCGCGCGGGTGCACGCAGTGACGCCATGGCTCAGCAGTATCAGGCTCGTCGCGCCACGCTGGAGGCTCGCCAACTCGAGATCCTCCAACACGCGCCCGAGCTGCGCGCCCTGGGCGCGGTGACCTACGGCGCGGACGAGATCGCCGCAATCTCAGATAGCGAGCACTCCCTCGCCCTGCGCGCGATCCGAGTCGCGCTCGGCTCGTCTCTGGTCACCGAGTTCTTGAGTGGCGTGAGCGTCGGTCTCGTCGCCATGGTGGTGGGATTTGGACTGCTCGACGGACGTCTCAGCCTGGTGCGCGCCCTCGTGGCCGTTCTCATCACCGCCGACCTCTTTACGCAAGTGAGACGCTACGGCGTCGAGTTCCATCGGCGCGAAGACACCCAACGCGCGCTCGACGCACTGAGGATCCCCACGAGGCCACCCGCGCCCACACCTCAGGAGCTACTCGTTGCCGAGGGCCTGGTGACCGACACTCGTCCTGACGCCGTCTCTCTCGTGATACGACCCGGCGACCGCGTCACTGTCACGGGACCCTCCGGCGCGGGCAAGACCAGCTTGTTGCTCACCCTCGTGGGATGGCGCGCGGCGCGCGCGGGCTCGTCTCGCCTGGGCGACGCGCCGGTGGGGTTCGTGAGTCACGAGAGCGCCGTACTCTCGGGAACGCTGCGCGAGAACCTGTCGCTGGGTGACGCCCTCGGCGACGACGAGCTGCGAGGGGCCCTCGAGGCGCTGGCGCTGCGGGGCCCCCGCTTCGAGGACCTTGACACCCAGCTACTGGTCGACGGTCGCGGTCTGAGTTCCGGTGAGCGCGTGCGCGTCGTGCTCGCACGAGCACTTCTCCATCACGTCGCGCTCTTGGTGCTCGACGATGTGTCGGGGGTGCTCGACGACGAAGCGCGACGAGCCGTCCGTACGACGCTCGAGGCCGCCAGCGGCCTCGCGATCATCGAGGCCAGCGTGGACGCTCCGCTCCTGCGCGGCGCGAGTCGACGCATCGAGTTGAACGCGTGAGTGAGGACGTCGCTCGACTGAAGCGCTGGCTGATTCGCGCCCAACCGCCGCGCCGCGACCTGGCGCGGGCTCTGTGCGCGGGCTTCATCGCGACGGCGACCAACCTCGCGCTGTTCGCGGGCGCTGTCGCGCTGCTGGTGGACAGCGCGTCGCGTCCGGGGCTGCGCGCCGTGGCGCTCGCGCTGGTCGTCATCGAGCTCTTCGCGTTCCTTCGCTCTCCTCTTCGCTACGCCGAGCGTCTCGCGGCCCATCAACTCGGCTTTCGGGCCGTCTCGCGCTGGCGGCGTTGGCTCGTGCTCGTCGTGGGACAACTGGACTACTCCGAGTGGCGCCGCTACGCCAGCGGCGACCTGCTCGAACGCGCCCTGAGCGACACCGATGAGCTACAAGATCTCTGGCTTCGCTTCGTCATACCATTCGTCGACATCGTCGCGGTCATGATCCTCGGTGACGTCGTGGTCGCGCTGCTGCCGGCGAACGGCACGTGGTGGCCCTTCGCTGTGAATCTGGCGGCCGCTCAACTGATCGCCGTGGTGGCCCTGTGCGCGTTGGCGCGCTCCGAACTGCAGGCTGACCGCACCCTTCGACTGGCGAGGGGCGACTACCGCGCGCATCTGGTTGAACTCTCCAGCGCGGCCCCCGAACTCGCACTTTTGGGCCGTCGGGATGTTGCCGAGGGTCGCCTCAACCAGGTGCAACTCGCACTCCACGCCGCGGAACGTGACATGGTGCGACGCCGTCGACGCACGGGCTTTGCACTGGCGGTGTTCTCGATACTCGCTCTGGCGGCTCTCGCCAGCCATCCGTCCACCTCACCCGTGTGGCTCTGCGTCGCGGCCGTTATCGCCTGGTCGACCTACGACGCACTCAGCGGCCTACGGGCGGCTCTTCGCGCGGCGGTCGACGTTAGCGGTGGGGGCGAGCGACTCGAAGCTCTCGCCCGCACACCCCACGCGCGCGTGGCCACCTGGACTGGCGCCACCGTGCGGCTCGAGGGCGTGCGCATCGACGAAGACGACCGGACTCTGGTTCGCAACGCGACGCTGGTGGTGGCGCCGGGCCGTCACGTCGCGCTAGTGGGCGAGTCGGGGGTGGGCAAGTCAACCCTGCTGCGGGCCCTCGCCAACTTGGACCCGGTCGTCGAAGGACGGATCACGCTGGGCGACGTCGATCTCGGCGAGCTTCGCGAAGACGAACTGCGTCGACGTGTGGCCTACGTCGCGAGTGAGCCCGGACTCACGCGAGGTTTCGCGCTCGACGTGGTCGCCCTGGGTCGAGCGACCACGCGCGATCCGTCGAGCGACCTAGCGTCGCTCGGGCTGAGAACCGATCGCACGACTCGCTTCGAAGAGCTCTCGCGCGGAGAGCGTGCGCGCGTGGCGATCGTGCGTTCACTCGTCACTAGTCCCGAAGTGATTCTGCTCGATGAGCCCACCGCAGGGCTGGGCCACGACGAGACACGCGACGTGCTGACCCTGCTGTCGAGCCAGCGGGCCACCGTGATCGTCGCCACTCACGACGACGACGTGATGGCCTGGTGCGACCTGGTGGTTGAACTTCGCGACGGCGAACTCATTACCCGTTGAGTCGGGACATGGTTGCCGCACTGTAGCGATCACCTTGGACCGACTCGCGCGGCACCGCCGCTTCCAGGGCGGCGATGTCCTCGTCACTGAGGGTGATGTCGAGGGCGGCGACGTTCTCACGCAGCCATCGACGACGCTTCGTTCCCGGTATCGGCACGACGTCAGGTCCGCGCGAGAGCACCCAGGCGAGCGAGAGTTGAGCGGCGCTGACGCCCTTGTGGCGAGCGATCGCCATGACCCGTCGCGCGAGGGCGAGATTGTGCTCGCGCGCCGAGCCTAAGAACCGAGGATTGTGCGAACGAAAGTCGTTGGCCCCCAGTTCTGCGGTCTCGATTTCATCGGTGAGAAAACCCCGCCCGAGCGGGCTGTACGCGACGAAGCCGATGCCCAGGCGCCGACACATGTCCAGCACGCCGTCTTCGGGGTCCCTCGTCCACAGGGAGTACTCGCTCTGCACAGCGCTGATGGGATGCACGCCGTTGGCGCGCTCGATCGTGGAGGCTGCCGCCTCCGAGAGGCCCAGGTGACGAACCTTTCCCGCCTCAACTAATGACTTCATCGCCCCCACTGTCTCTTCGATGGGCACGCTGGGATCGACGCGGTGCTGGTAGTAGAGGTCGATGTACTCCACCCCCAGACGCGCCAGTGACGCGTCGCAGGCCGAGCGCACGTACTCGGGCGTGCCGTTCACGCGGATGTACGAGCCGTCCTCGTTGCGCTCGTTGCCGAACTTGGTGGCGAGAATCACTTCATCGCGTCGACCCGTAATGGCTGAGCCCACGAGGCGTTCGTTGGTGAAGGGCCCGTACATGTCGGCGGTGTCCAAGAAGTTCACGCCACGGTCGAGCGCTTCGTGAATCGTGGCGACTGATTCGGCGTCATCGGTTGCGCCGTAGAACTCACTCATCCCCATACACCCCAGACCTTCTGCCGACACGACAAGTCCCTGACCCAGCGTTCGGTGTTCCATTGCGACCTTCCTCCTTGTGAAGTTGCTCACGACGCCGGTATTTACCGCGTTTGCGAGCATGGTACCCCTTGGGGGACGAACTAATTTTTCGGTATTGGCTGGGGGGGCCAAACATCGAGCGCCCGCCTGTTTCGCAAGAAGCAGGCGGGCTCCGTTGTCTCGAGCGCGATCTCAGGACACTTGAGGGTTTGGCCAGAGTTGTGCACAGTGTGCTCAACGTGTGGCCGAGCGCTCAGCGTTGCGAGCACCTAGGCGAGGGTCGGAACCGCGTTGTAGCGAATCAGCCGGGGTCTCTCGTTTCTCGCACCCACCAGGGTAAGTGAGCCGTTGTCCAATCGCATCCGCCAGGCAATAGTTCCAGGCGCGCCCAACGCCCACGCCACCGCCGATTTGATGGGTGAGACGTGACTGACGATGGCCAGGTGTTCGCTTTGTGAATGCAGCAGATTCGTCGCATCACCCAGCAGGGCGTCGAGTTCGCGGTGGACCCGCTCGTCGAGTTGGGCGAGCGACTCGCCGCCTCCAAAGGCCTGATCGTGGCGCAGTTCGAGGGCTCGCCACCCTTCTCCGGGCGCCGTCGTGGTGAGGGCCCCCTCGAAGGATCCGTAGTCGAGTTCGACAAAGGAGTCCTTCACGACCGCGACGAGTTCCGGCATCGCGAGTGCGGCTGTCTCTTTGGCCCGGAGCAACGGTGATGTCCAGACTTCTCTCACGTTCTCCAACCACGGGGCGAGAGCCCTGGCTTGACGCTGACCCATCTCGGTCAGAGGTGGGTCGCCGCGGCCCACGACCAGACCCTGGGCGTTGGAGGTCGATTGTCCGTGACGAACCAGGGCGATCACGGCAAGAGTATGCGCCCGCACTCCGGGCAGTCCATGAACGTGTCAGCGGGCAAGGCCCTGAAGTGGTCGACGTCGAGCGGCGACAGACGCAGTCGACACCCGTCACAGCGACCTTCAACGACTTGGGACGCGCCAGAGGTGCCCACGCGAGCGAGCGCCGCGTCGTAGCGCGCCAGTAACGCCGGCGCCACGGCCTGGGCTCGAGCGGCGCGATCGCTGGTCAGCGAGACAACCTCTTCTTCGAGGGACGCCCGAAGCTGCTTGATCGTCTCGATGAGTTCCCCTCGCCGGCGCACTCCGGGCTGGGCGAGTTGTTTGATCTCGTCCACGCGCGCCTGGGCGGGCTCTACCTGCTCAAGCAGTTCCAGCTCTCGATCCTCGCTCTCGCTGAGACGCTCTCGCACGTGGTTGAGCTCGCCTTGGATCGCGGTGAGCTCGCGCGCCCCGGCGGTTGACTCGCTCAGGGCGCGATCGAGGTCTCTCGCTCGAAGCCGGAGTCTCTCGGACTCTTTCGAACTCTGCTCCGACTGGATCGCGAGGGGCCCGAGCACGCCCTCGGCGTCCTTCAGATCAGCGAGCAGTTCGCGCAGCTGCCCTTCGAGTTGGGCGAGTTCGACGCTTTCGGGTAAGTGATCACGCTGGGAGCGCACGCGCTCGATCCAGCGGTCGGCCTCCATCAGGGCCCGCAGTGCTTCGGTGTCGCTCACCCGCTCAGTTTCTCACGACGAAGGTGTCACTCAACTCGGCGAGTTTGCACAACGCCGGTCGCAGCGCGGGCTCGCAGCGCGCCAGGGCGGACGGGTAGTCGAACCAGTACACCTCGGGACTCTCGCCCGGCGACGGCGAGGGATCGGTCGGTTCGCTCACCAACACGTAGCGCAGGTCGTAATGGGTATGTCCATTGGGTCCGGGGTGTACGTCAACGTGAAAGACCGACGCGGGCTCGTGGTGACGCGCGATGAGGCCCGTCTCCTCCATCGTTTCGCGCACACAGGCTTCTTCAGGCGTCTCGCCCGCGTCGACATGACCGCCCGGCTGAACCCAGATGCCTAAGAGCTTGTGCTCGTGCAGGATCACCCCGCGCGCAGAGACCACGAACGCCGAGGAGGTGATGTGGTGGCTGTTCGCGTGCTCGTCCCAGGGGTCTCCCGGCCAGGTGAGTCGTTGGAGGGTCTGGGCGATGGAAAGGCGCTCTCGCTCATCGACCGGAGAGAGCGCCATCAACTGTTCTCTCAGTGCGTCGTTGGTCACTGGTTCTCCAACAGCGCGCGTACCGAGGCGGGCACGGCGATCTCCTCGCCCGCCATCGCTCCGTAGGGATCGGGCACCGGTTCGCCGAAGACGAGTCGGGCGGGCACCGTACCGGCCCAGATGGGCAGCGCTTGATCCTCTGGTTCCTCGTCGGTCGGACCGGCGGAGATCTTGGCCGAGGCCTCGTCGATCGACACCGCTACGACCATCGTGAGACGCTGTTCTCGTTCACTCATTGCCCGCACCTCGCGCGAGCGACCGTCGAGCACGCGGTCGACGAAGCGATCAAGAATCGTCGACTTCTCGTCGCCGTCGCTGACTTCGCGTGCGGCCCCCACCACCACGACCGAGCGATACGCGATGGACGACTCGAAGCCGCTGCGCGCCAATCGCAGTCCGTCAAAGATCGTGACGGTGAGAAATGCTGAGGCGTCGCGCACGAGCGACTTCATCACTTCGTTCGAGGGACTGCCGTGCAGATAGACGGTGTCGCCGTCGCGCAGATGCAAGGTCGGCAGGGCCACGGCATGACCGTCGACGCTCCCCGCCACGTGACAGACCCACGCCTCGTCGAGGATCGCGTAGATGACCTGTTTGTCGTACGAGGCTTTTTTGGCCAGGCGGCGCACCCGCGTGCGCTCGCCCGGCCCGAGTACGTCGCTCACGGATAGATCTCCCCGCTGAAGAACGTGCGCGTCATGCCAGCGACTTCTACGTTGCTCTCGAAGAGACGCGCGTACATCATGCCGCCGCGCGCGCTCACCTGTCGCACCGTGACCGTGGGCGAGCCGGACTTTTCCACCCACCACGGAGCGAGCGCACACATCGCGCTGCCGGTGACGGGATCCTCGGCCAAGCCCAGTCGCGGGGCGAACACCCGTATCGAGACGTCGGCTTCCGGTCCACCCTCGCAGGCCGCGATGATCAGCGTGCTGGGGACCAGAAAGAGGCTGAGCTGGTCAATGCTCAGGTCACAGAGAGACTCGTAGTCCTTGAGGATCGCGAGCACGCTGGCCGGGCCGGCCTGAAATACCTCGAGCACCTCGCCGAGCGCCCCATTTAGGTACGAGGGGTGAATCGGCTCTAAGTACTGACGCGGCAGATCCACGCCGATGAGTCCGTCGGGCAACCGGCAACCCGAGAGCATCCCGGCGCGGGTGTCGAAGAAGAACCGCCCTCCCGGAAAGCCCAGTTCGTTGAGCAACACGTGCACGGCGGCCACGGTGGCGTGACCGCACAGGTCGACCTCGACGGTGGGAGTGAACCAGCGCAGCGACCAGTGATCGCCGACCTGTCGCACAAAGGCGGTCTCCGAGACGCCGAACTCGAAGGCGATCAGTTGCATCTCGTCGTCGGGCAGAGGATGCTCGAGCAACACGACCACCGCAGGGTTGCCCCGCTCGCCCTCGCCGATGAAGCAGTCGACCCACCAGAGACGATGCCCGAAAGTGACGTCCACCGAATCCACCTCAAGAGACTGCCACACCGGCTTCGCACCCCCCATTAGTGTTGAACGGTGCGTGTGGCGACCTTTAACCTTCACGCGGGTGTCGATGGCTGGGGTCGGCCCACTCGGGTTCTGGAGGTCGTTAAGTCTCTGGACGCCGACATCATGATCTTGCCCGAGATCTGGCGCGGGGATGACGGGCCGGACTTCTTTGACGACTTGCGCGAGTCCCTGCACGTCGAGGGTGGTTTCGTAGCCCTCGCCCGCGGTGAGCGCGTCACCACGGGCGTGGGGACCCGGACCTGGCAGCCTCGCCGAGCTCACTTCACCGGAGAACGTGGCGTCTACCTCTTCGAGCATCGCCAGATGACCAAGGACCAGTTGGCCACGCGCAAGTCCGTCACTCACTTCGAGCCGGGGACCTGGGGACTCGGGCTCCTGACGCGCTTTCGCGTGGAGAGTTTCGAGACCATCGCCCTGGGACGCCTGCCGCGCGAGCGCGTCCAGCGGGCCGTGCACGTGGCCCGACTAAACGACGGGTCTCGGTCCTTCTACGTTCTGGCCGTGCACGGGGCTCATATCTCTCACGGCTCGTACCAGCAGTACCGCAGGATCAATCAGATCGCGCGCCACCTAGAACCCGGAGTGCCGGTGCTCATTGGCGGCGACTTCAACTGCTGGCGCCCCTTGCTACGTCTCTTTTTGCCGGGCTGGAAGACCTTGGCGCGCGGGCGAACCTGGCCCACACCACATCCCCACTCCCAGATTGACCACATCCTGGGCCGTGGTCCGTGGGTGTCGCGCGACAGTTTCACCCGCGAGGGCGGCAGCGATCACCGCGCGCTCATCGCCGACATCGAACTGCGTTAGGTCAGTTCCATCTCGGAGCTCTCGGGAAGCTTGTAGAGCAGCGCGAGGAGCGGCAGAAGGGGCAAGAACGTCACCAGCGCAGCCGGTCGCAACGATCCGGCACCGGTAACGTGCACGCTGTCTCCCACTAGTCCAAAGACGAGCAGTCCAACGATCGCTCCGACCACGCCCGCCACCACGATCCACCCCGCGGCGGTGGCGCGGGTTGAGTGGGGGAAGAGTTCCGTGCTAATGGCCGCCAGGGCCGGCGCGAGCAGACCTCCCGCGGCCACTCCTCCCATGTAGCCCACGACGAAGGCAACCTTGCCGCCGCCGTAGGCGACGACGGCCATGAGCGACGTCGCGACCGTGCCGATGATGATGGTGCCGCGCCGCCCGAGGGCGACCGCGCAGTAACGACTGAGCACGAGCCCCAAGAGACCGGTGAGGGCGCTGAGCGCCACAACCAGCGACACCACAATCGGCGAGATCTTGAGCACGCTTTCGCCGTACACGAAGGTGAATCCTCCAGCGGGACCCGAGATCACGCCGACCAGGAAGATGATGACCCCCACGATCGCCACCCGGGCGCGCAGGCCTCGTGGCACCGCGCCCAGTCGCGCCAGCGACGTGTTCGCGCCTCGATACTCGGGCTCGGGGATCGCTCGCAACAGGGGACGAAGAAAAAGTATCGGGACGAGCGCGATCGCAAAGAGATAGCGAAATGAGTCGGGACCCTTGATGAGGCCCGAGATAATTGCCGCAAGTCCGGCACCCACCCCCGCACCCGCCGACACGATGACCAGGCGATCGATGCGCGAGCGCGTGCTCGAGAGTTCCACGGTGATCACCGAGACCAGGGTCGACGTCGAGGTGAGCAGCGGACGGGCCAGTGCGAAGCAGGCCACAAAGAACCAGTACGTGGGGCTCAGCGCGGCGCACGCCGTGATCGACAGGCCCACCAGCAGAGTGCGGCGCACCATGCTCACGCGTCCCCAGCGATCGGCCAGGGAGGCCAGCGGCAAGGCGCCCAGAGACGCGAAGCGCAATATGGCGAGCCCAATGCCGAGCTGGGAACCCGAGAGCCCCACCACGCTCTGGAGGGTTTTGGTCGAGCTGTGGTGCCCGAAGTAACCCGCCACCTTGTCGAGCGAGGCCACCGCCCCAAACGGGGCGAAGCCCGCGACCAGCGCCACGAGAAAGAGAGAGATCGTCACGGGCTGCCAATTTCGACGCACCATGGCGACGAGCGAGTCAGCCAAGTCGCAGTGTCTCGTCTACGGCCACCAACGTCTTACCGTGGTTGCCGCCGCTAAAGAGCAAGCCGAGCGCCTCGGGCGCACGCTCGAGTCCTTGGACCACGTGCTCGTGGTGTCGCAGGTCACCCGAGAGCACCATCGTGGCCAGCGCCCCTTGGGCTTCGGCGAATCGCTTCTCGTAGTCGAGGATCAAGAAGCCCTCCA
>DATJUR010000011.1:0-7718 GCA_035502215.1 Acidimicrobiales bacterium
GCAAGGCCATCCGCCAGCTGGCCAATCGATGGGTCGGGATCCTTCACACCTGCCTCGAAGACGGCATTCTCTATGACGAATCCGTCGCATGGAAGAACACCAGCACTACCCCTTGACTGGTTGCGATCAAGGGGTGTCTACCGTGCGAGACCCGAAACTTCGGCCTTCGCGCCCTAGAGTGGAGACGCTCGCGGGCGTGGCGGAATTGGCAGACGCGCTGGTTTTAGGTACCAGTTCTTCGGAGTGTGGGTTCGAGTCCCTCCGCCCGCACGATAGGTGATGGCACGGGCATATTCTCGAGTGTCGTCGAGTCGACGTCGACCTGCTAGCGTGGGTAACGCTGGTTTATCGCATCTCGCGGTAGAGACCGATTCGACACTTCTTTCGAGTTGGACTCATCTCAACTCGTAGGAGTGTCTATGTCTATGTCCTTTGCCGATCTCGGCGTGCCCGCACGCCTCGTAGAGCGATTGCGCGCCCGTGGTATCACCGAGGCGTTCCCCATCCAAGAAGCCGCTATTCCCGACGCCCTGGCGGGCCGCGACGTGGTGGGTAAGGCCGCCACGGGATCGGGCAAGACCCTGGCTTTCGCCCTCCCCTTGCTCGCGAACTTGAAAAAGGCTCAACCGCGCAAACCCACGGCCCTCGTCTTGGTACCCACCCGGGAGCTCGCGGGCCAGGTACAAAAAGAGATCGCACAACTCACCGATGATCGCGGACGTCGTGTCATTTGCGTCTACGGCGGGACCTCCTACAACGTGACCCGCAAGGCTCTGAACTACGGCGTGGACGTCGTGGTGGCCTGTCCGGGACGCCTCGAAGACATGCTCGAGCAGCGCGCCCTCGACCTTGCCTCGGTGACCACGGTCGTCGTCGACGAGGCCGACCGTATGGCCGACATGGGCTTTCTGCCTGCCGTGCGCCGCATTCTCGGCAGTACCTCGCCCCGGCGCCACGTGATGCTGTTCTCAGCGACCATGGGCCCGGACGTCTCGTCGCTCGTTCGCGAGTTTACGTGTGACGCGAGCGTGCACGATGTGGTCGCCGACGAGGCGCCCAGCGACGTCGAGCACTACTTCTGGCGCGTAGCGCGCGAACAGCGCGTCGACGTCACCGCCGACATCATCAAGGAGTACGAGCGGGCGATCATCTTCACGCGCACCAAGCACGGGGCGGACCGTCTGGCTCGCCAGCTCGGTGAGCGAGGGCTGTCGGCCGTACCCTTGCACGGCGATCGCTCTCAAGCTCAGCGTGAACGTGCGTTGCGCAGCGTCAAGAGTGGTCAGATTCAAGTGCTGGTCGCCACCGACGTCGCGGCTCGTGGCATTCACATCGATCTCGTGCCGGTGGTCGTGCACTACGACCCGCCGGCCCAAGCCACCGACTACCTGCACCGCTCGGGACGAACTGGCCGAGCCGGCGCCACCGGTGTGGTGATCTCACTCGTCGGCGAGGACGTCGTGGGTCACACGAGGCGTCTGCAACGAGCCCTGGACATTGAGGCACCACTGAGCTCACGCGAGGATGCCTTGCCGGTGCGCTTGGGCGCGATTGACGACGCTCTCGCCGCTCAGTCACTGGAAGAGCGTCCAACCAAGCGCGCCCCGTCTCGAAACGACCGGAGCATCTCCCGCGAGCCGCGCCAACGCCCGGCGCGCACTCGACACGAGCGCACGTCCCACGATGCTGACTCGCGTCACTCGCGCGGCTTTGAGCGCACTGCGACCCACGGTGGCATCGCCCCTCGTGGTGAGGGCTCGCGCACTAACTCACCGAGCCCCGGACACTCGGGCCGCGGCCGAGAAGCCGTCGTGAGTTTCTTCAACGACTCGAAGGGATTTGGCTTCGCGAGCGATGAGAAGGGCGACGACCTGTTCATTCACTTCTCCAATATTCAAGGTAACGGCTTTCGCACCCTGAGTCAGGGTCAGACCATTACGTTCGAAGAAGCGAACGGTCCCAAGGGCCGCGAAGCTCGCAACGTACGAGTGGTCGGTGGAAGTCGTCGCCGCTAAGGTCGTCCAGCATGGCTGAGAAACCACTGGTAGAACCTCATCTGGGTGCGCCGCCCGACGACCTCGTGATCGAGGACATCATCGTGGGCGACGGCACCCCGGCCCTCGCCGGGGCCCACGTCATCGTTCACTACGTCGGTGTGGGCGCGTCGAGTGGCCACGAGTTTGACGCCTCGTGGAACCGCAACGATCCCTTCGACTTTGACCTTGGCGCGGGCCAGGTCATTGCCGGATGGGACCGCGGAGTTGAGGGAATGCGCGTCGGAGGTCGTCGCCGTCTCGTGATTCCCGCGCACCTCGCCTACGGCGAGCGGGGAGCGGGTGGAGTCATCGGCCCCAACGAGTCGCTGATCTTCGTGGTCGACTTACTCGACGTTCAATAGACCGTGGGCGCACGCAACTCGTCGACGGCCAAAAGGCGCTGATAGTCGCCATATCGCTCGGCACAGATCTCTGAGACGAGTCGCAGTCGATCGTTGGGATTACTCAAGCTCAGGACCTTGAACTGGTCCAGGATCGACATCGGTGTGAGCGCGCACAACTGCCAACTACGTACGCGCTCATCTTCGTCCATGGTGACGTTACGTTGGAGGCACTCGTCCGCGAACATCTCGCTGCGCAATGCCCGCAGCGCCCGGACCGCTGACTCGGTTGACTTGAGCAACGCCGGGTCGATTGGCACGTTGTCACAACAGCGCTCCCCGACGATCGCTCGAGGGTAGGGATCGTCCCTGAGCCATTTGACGACTTCGAAGCACTCCACCCCCTCGGCCACGACGAGGGTCTGTCCATTCGACAGTCGATGGGTGCCCAGAATCTCCAGCATTGAACCCACAAAAGTGCGTTGGTCGTTCCCGCCAACGTCGGAACCGCGTTCGATAAGGCACGTCCCGAAACGGCGTTCCAGCTCCACGTCCTCTAAAAGACGGTGGTACCGGGGTTCAAAGACGCATAGCCCCACGGTCTGATGCGGATATACCACCATCCCCAACGGGAACATTGCGACCGTGGCGCTCATCACTCCCCCACCCTACGGGTGAACTTTACTCGCGCAACCTACGACGCGGCGAGCTTTGCGGCGAAGGCGCGTAGCGCGCGCCCGCGATGGCTGATGGCGTTCTTCTCACTCGCCTCGAGCTGAGCCAGTGATCGATCGTCGTTTTCCGGCGCGAAGATGACGTCGTAGCCAAAGCCCCCCTCGCCGATCGGCGAGAAAAGAATGCGCCCTTCGAGGACGCCGTCGACCCACCATGCGCCGCCGTCGGGAAACGTGATCGCGATCACCGAGCGAAAGTGAGCGTGACGCAGCGAGGCCTCCACGCCGTCGAGTTCACGCAGAACCCGCCGCACGTTGTCATCGAAACTCGCGTGTTCACCGGCGTAGCGCGCGCTGTACACTCCCGGTCGTCCCTCGAGCGCGTCGATGAACAGCCCCGTATCGTCGGCGATCGCCGGTCGCCCCGTCGCCTGGGTGAGGGCACGCGCCTTGAGGAGCGAGTTGCCCTCAAGAGTCGTTTCGGTCTCGGCAACATCCTCCACCTCGCGGGGACGCGAGAGTAGGTCGATCCCGAGGGGCTCGAGGACCTGGCGCATCTCTCGGGCCTTGTGCTCGTTCGCCGTGGCCAGCACGAACGTCGCCATCAGCGCGCAGCGGGCGGAGTCGCGAGTAGCTCTCGCTGAGCTTCGTGTATTCGTCCGATGCCGAGTGCGGCGAGGTCCAAAAGTGCTGCGAGCTCATTGCGGTCGAAGGGCTCGTGTTCTGCGGTGCCCTGGACCTCGACGAATCGGCCCGACCCGGTCATGACGACGTTCATGTCGGTGTCGGCGCGCACGTCTTCTTCGTAGGGCAGGTCGAGCATCGCCACACCCCCCACGATCCCCACCGACACCGCCGCCACCAGGTCGCTCAGCGCGTGCTCGGCGACTCGGCCGGCCATGACTAGGCGCGTGATCGCGTCGTGTAGCGCGACGTACCCTCCACAAATTGAGGCGGTGCGCGTTCCGCCGTCGGCCTGAAGCACGTCACAGTCAACGAGAATCTGCACGTCGGCTAGCAGCTCGAGTCGCGTCACCGCACGCAGCGATCGGCCGATCAGACGCTGAATCTCCTGAGTGCGCCCCGACTGCTTGCCCTTGGCGGCTTCGCGAGTCGCGCGCTCAACAGACGAGCCCGGCAGCATCGAGTACTCCGCGCTCACCCAGCCTTGCCCTCGGCCCTTCAACCAGCGAGGAATGTCGGTGTCGATCGAGGCGGTACACAGGACGCGAGTGCGCCCGACGCTCACGAGCACCGAACCAGCGGCCATGTCGGTGAAGTCCCGGTGAAAGGTGAGGGGTCGGGCCTCGTCGACGGCGCGGCCATCAGCTCGTGGTTCGGGCATCGTTCTCCTCGTCTGGCGCCGTGCCGTTCCACCGTAGTGGAAGACGCTCGCGTTAAAAGTAGATCGTGGACTTCGCTCGTTCGACCACGACGTCGAGGTCATCACTCCACGCCCCGGTCGAGAGGTACTTCCAGCCGTCGTCGGCCATGAGAACCACGATGGCGGCGTCCTGATCCTCAGGAACACTGGCCGCGCACTTGACCGCTCCGGCCATGGCCGCCCCCGAGGAGAGTCCCACGAAGAGCCCGAGTTCACTGAGACGTCGTGTCCACTCCACCGACTCGAGCGGGCGCACGATCACCTTGCGATCCAGGAGTTCTTCGCCGTGGTTGTCGGTGAAGATCGGCGGGATGTATCCGTCGTCAAGGCTACGCAGCCCGTCGACGATCTCGCCGCTGGGCGGCTCCACGGCCCAGACCTGAATCTGCGCTCGCTGTTCCTTGAGGTAGCGCCCCACCCCCATGAGCGTGCCCGAGGTGCCCAGACCCGCCACGAAGTGCGTGACCTCGGGGACGTCGGCGAGGATCTCGGGTCCCGTCGAGTAATAGTGCGCCAGCGGGTTGGCCGGATTGGCGTACTGATACAAAAAGACCCACTCGGGATTCGCCGACGAGAGCGTCTGAGCGAGTCGAACCGCACCGTTTGATCCCTCGGTGCCGGGAGAGTCAATGATTTCGGCGCCAAAAACCTCGAGCAGTTGGCGGCGTTCGGGCGAGACGTTTGTCGGCAGTACGACCTTGAGGTGATAGCCCCGCAGTCGACACACCAGCGCCAGCGCAATGCCCGTGTTGCCCGAGGACGGTTCGATCAGAATCTGCCCGGCTCGACCCGGAGTTAGACGACCATCACGCTCCGCCGCTTGCACCAAGGACAAAGCGACACGATCCTTGACCGAACCCGCGGGATTGCGACCCTCGAGTTTTGCCCAGATCGAAACGCGAGGGCGAGGAGAGAGTGCGCTGACGTCCAGGACGGGCGTCGAACCGATGAGATCGAGAACCGACGCGTAGCGCGTCACTACCCGGCGCCACCAGCGACCGCGGGCAGCAACGTGATCTCATCGTTGTGCTCCACCGACGCTTGGACGCCCCCGATGTAGCGCACGTCATCGTCGTTGACGTACACGTTCAAAAACCGGTGCAGGGTGCCGTCTTCGTTAAAGATCTGACCCTTGATCTCGGGATAGAGATTGGTCAGTCGCAAAAACACCTCACCCACGGTGTCGCCTTCCACCGCGATCACGCTCTCACCGCCCATGGCGGGTCGAAGCACGGTGGGGATTCGCAGTACAGCCGACATAGCGCTCACTTTCGACGTGGAATGTATATATGACCTGCTAAGTCAACAATAGCGGGCGGCTGCGACGACGTGTCCAAAAAGTCGCAAGCGTCCGACGCCGAACGATCACCTCTCCGTCACGTCGAGGACTTCAAGGGCGACCTCGCCGCCCACGATGCGAAAGCTCTTGACCTCGGCGGGTGACGGAAGCAAGGAGACCAGCACGTAGTGCCACGACGGGTCCGGAGCCTGGGACACGTCCGTCGGGCTCGGGTACGCCCCGGAGTGAGTGTGGGAGTGAAAGACGCCGATCACCTCGAGGCCCTGGGCGTCCGCGCGACGAGCGGCACCCAGCACCACGGCGGGATCGATCTCGTAGACCCTGGCGGAGTCGGCGACGTTGGGGCTCGCGATCACCTCGTGCACCACGCCCTCGAGCGTGCCGACGAGCAGCCCGCAGCCCTCGTTGGGCAGTGCGCGAATGCACGCGGCCACCATCGCCTCGCGGTGGTCCACGCTCATGGTCAGCACCAGCCCACCCTAACCAGGACCGTTCATTCACAGTCACGTCACTACGCTGTGCACGTGGCTCGGGCCAAGCAGATCCAGCAGCGTCGCGCGAAAAGTCGTGAAGACGCTCGAGGCGACCGGGTAGTCGCCTCAAATCGTCGCGCCCGTCACGACTACGAGATCCTGGACTCCATCGAGTGTGGAATCGTGCTCGTAGGCTCGGAGGTCAAGTCCCTGCGCGAAGGACGCGCGCAGATCGCCGAGAGTTACGCGCGCATCGACAACGACGAACTATGGCTCTACCAGATGCACATTCCGCCCTGGGTCTACGCCGTGGGCTTTGGGAGTCACGACCCGGATCGCAAGCGCAAGCTCCTCGTGCACCGATTTGAGCTCCAACGCCTCCAAAAAGAAGCGGCCACCCAGTCCTTGACGATCGTGCCCTTGAAGTTGTACTTCAAAGACGGTCGCGCCAAGGTCGAACTGGCCCTCGCACGCGGTCGCCAAAAGCAGGATCGACGACAGGCCATCGCGAAGCGTGACGCCGAGCGCGACATGGCCCGCGCGGCGCGCCAGCGCGAAAAGTACACCGAGGGCTAAGTGACGGCTCGTCTGGCCGGCCGGTAGGCTTGATCTGCGGTCACCACGACCGTGGGTACCACTGGGGGTGAATTGATTCGACGTGAGTCGTCTCGGTGAAAGAAGCGAGCCGTGGTCTCCGGAACCACGTTAAAGAGCCGGAAACACAAAATAAACGCCAAGCCTCAGCTTGCGTTTGCTGCTTAGGTAGCAACATCCGCCTAGACCCTGCCTTGCGGTCTAGATAACGGGTGTCATAAAAGTAAGGCTTACCCGTGAGGTTCGTTGGTGACCGCACGGGGACAGTTCAGCCAACTACGGAACGCCACCGGCGCTGACACTGGTGACGCTCCCGACAATCAACTGTCGGCTGCGCTCGGAGAAGATTCACTTAGAAACTGACGGACGGGGGTTCGTTACCCCCCACCTCCACCAATTGCGAACGCGCCGGTCCCTAGGATCGGCGCGTTCGCGCGAAAGATGGGAGTTCACTCGTGGTCTCACGAATCCACGCCATCACGTTTCTCGCCCACGATCCCGCACAGCTCGCCACGTTTTGGTCCGCGGCGTTGGGCTGGCCACGGCTACTCGAAGGGGGCCGAAACGTTCTGGTGCCCTCGGACGAGACGAATTTTCCCGTGGTCTTTGTCGATACCAACAGCGACAAACGTGCCCGGAACCGCATTCACTTTGATCTCACGACGACCTCACCAGAGGACCAGAACGCAACAGTGCGCCGCCTGTTGGATCTCGATGCCGTGCGCTGCGACGTTGGTCAGGGTTCCGAGGTGGCCCACGTGGTGCTGGCCGACCCGGAAGACAATGAGTTCTGCGTCATCGAACCAGCCAATTCCTTTCTGGCCACGTGCCCCCGACTCGGCGCGATCAACTGCGACGGCACCAAAGAGACGGGCTACTTCTGGAGTGAAGTCCTGGGCTGGCCCCTCATCTGGGA
>DATJUR010000012.1:0-21109 GCA_035502215.1 Acidimicrobiales bacterium
TCCACGCATCTACCCGGCCCGCCGTGTTCGAGGGCGAGGCCACCAATCGCGCGATCCAACTCGCGCGCGTCGCCGGGGCCCCCCTCTACATCGTGCACCTATCGGCGTCCGAGGCACTTGAGCAAGTCGTCGCGGCGCGCGACCGAGGACAGAACGTGTTCGCCGAGACCTGCCCGCAGTACCTCTTTCTGTCCGAGGATGATCTGGCCCGAGAGGGTTTCGAGGGCGCTAAGTTCGTCTGCTCGCCGCCCCTGCGAGCCGCCCACCATCACGCCGATCTGTGGCGGGGACTTCGCACCGATGACCTGAGCGTCGTATCAACCGACCACTGCCCATTCTGCTTTAAGGAGCAAAAGGAAATGGGTGTCGGGGACTTCTCCAAGATCCCCAATGGCATGCCGGGCGTCGAGCACCGCTTTGATCTGATCTTCCAGGGCGTGGACCAGGGCCGCCTGTCCCTGGCGCGTTGGGTCGAGGTGTGTTCCACCACGCCGGCGAGGCTCTTTGGCCTGTTCCCCCAAAAAGGCGTGCTCGCTCCGGGATCCGACGCCGACGTCGTGCTCTACGACCCCCGCGCTACCCAGATCATCTCGGCTGCGACCCACCATATGAACGTGGACTACTCGGCCTACGAGGGCATGACGCTCAAGGGTCAGGCGGTGTGCGTGCTCTCGCGCGGCGAGGTCATCGTGGAGAACCACCAGTACGTGGGAACCCCCGGGCGGGGTCAGTTTCTTCGCCGCGGCCTCAACGCCTACCTGCGATAGTCGCCCCACCCGAGAGGAGCGTTATGGATTTCGGACTCGTGGCCCAGACCAACGCGCCGGCTCGCGACGTGGTCGAGTTGGCCCAGCGCGCCGAAGACGCGGGCTTTACTCATTTTTGGACGTTTGACTCGTGCGTGTTGTGGCAGGAGCCTTTCGTCATCTACTCCCAGATCCTCGCCAACACGTCGTCGATCATCGTGGGCCCGATGGTGACCAATCCGGTGACCCGTGACTGGTCGGTGACTGCGTCGCTCTTTGCCACCTTGAACGAAATGTACGGACCCCGAACGATCTGTGGGATCGGCCGGGGTGACTCAGCGCTGCGGGTCACGGGAGGCAGCCCCGCGTCGCTCGACACCCTGGGTGAGTCCATTGGCGTCATTAAGGGCCTGGCCGAGGGCCGCGAGGTTGTGATGAATAGCCGCACGGTAAAGATTCCCTGGGTCAAGGACGGCCGGCTTGAGGTCCTGATGGCCGCCTATGGACCCAAAGCGTTGGCGGTGGCGGGGGCCAAGGCGGATGGTCTCATCATGCAACTGGCCGACCCCTTCATTGTGAACTGGGCCAGCGAACAGGCCCTGGGTGCACGGGCGAACGCGGGACGCACGACGAGCGACTACCGCGTGGTTGTGGCCGCACCCGCCTACGTGGGCCGTGACCTCGCACACCAGCGCGATCAGGTGCGATGGTTTGGCGGCATGGTGGGAAATCACGTCGCCGACATCGTGGAGAGATACGGCGCGGCGTCCTCGTTCGTCCCTCCGGCCCTGACCGACTACATCGCTGGACGCCGGGGATACGACTACTCGCATCACGGGCGCGCCGACAATCCCGACGTTGACTTCGTGCCCGACGACATCATCGATCGATTCTGTGTTCTCGGTGAGGTCCAAGCGCATCGCGACAAGTTGAGTGAACTCTCGGAGCTCGGCGTTGATCAGTTCTCGTTGTACCTGATGCACGACGATCCGCAAGGAACGATCGACGCCTACCGCGACGAGATCATCGGCTTTGTCTGAACTACGTGGCGCGAAGTCCCACGTCGCGGCGATACTTCACGACGATGGCGCTCGCGCGCGCAACTGACTCGGCGACCGCCAGCGCGACGCCGCCGGTGAGAACGTAGGTGACAAACTCGTTGTGCAGATGCGTAATCGATGACTCGGCGATGCGAAGAATGAGCAGCAGCCCTAAGAGTCCGTACTCGATGGCGCTGCGGCGAAAGATGACGCTCTGTGACTCTTTGACCGCACGCACGTACATCACCTTGGCTCGAGCCATCCCAATCGGCACGCCCGCGGCGGCGCCGATCAACGCCGCCAGGACATGGGCATCACTGCGCTCCATGAGGCCCCACAAGACCGTTCCGATCAGCGCGATGCTCACCAGAGGGTCGAGCAGCGTGATGGCGAGAGGACGGAGGCGCTCGCCTTTGTTCAAAACGACGTCCCGGTTTTGTCGGACGCTACGACTGCGCAGAATGGCGATAACGACGAGAATTACCAAGACGACGTAACTGCCCGCGCCCGCGCTGCTCGACGAACTGCCTACTGACAAGGTCGGGTCTTACCAGCGCCGGTCGGCGTGCAGCTCTTTTACGGCCCTCCAGTGCTGATGCCAGCGCTCGGCGCGTTTATCCGCCCGTTGGCGCTCCTGGGCGGCGAGTTTCTTTGCGACCTTCTTGAGTTGGGGCTGCTCGGTGGAGATGTCGCGGAACCAGTTCGACGCGATCACGAGGTCGTGCTGCTTGCCGAGGTACTTCTGCATCACGTCGAGGCGCCGCGCGAACTCCTCGACGGGTGAGCCCACGACGTCCGAGAGTGCCTGGGCCGCGTAGAGCATTCGCTTGGCGGCCACGCGCGTCGAGTGCAAGTTTCGGTCGCTGGGCTTACGCCGGGCCTGCTTGATCTCGCGACGAAGGTCGCCCCAGGCGGTGCGCAGCGCCCGGCGAGCCATGGGGGTGAGGGTCTCCGACGACGTAAAGCGAGTGGGCAGAGACGTGCGGAACTCACTGACCTCACGCAACGTGTCGTGGTATTTGTCGGATTTCAACAGGTCGTCGGTCTTGTGCTGGAGATTGCGGCGAGATCGAGCGGCGATGTCCATGAGTTGGCGGCCCTGGGAGGAGGTCACACGACTTCCCAGCGCGCGAATCACACTGGCCTCGAGCACCTCGGCGTCGCGGAGTCGACCGAAGAGTTTGCTCACGTCGCCTAGGCGCTGGATCAGGTCGTCGGCACCCAGCGTGGGGTCGATGCTGGCCATCGTCGCCAGGCGGTACTGCACCCGGCGAAAGGACAGGCGAAGTTTGCGCGTAGATTCCGGGTCGTCGGGCGCCCCGTCACCGCGATTGTTGCGCACGATGAAGTCCGCGAGCTTGATGTCGCTCTCGGCCACGCTGAGGAGTTCACGGGTAAAGGCTTTGACGACGTCGTGGTCGTGGCGCCGCTTTTGTTTCTTGGTCATCTTGACCGGCCCCCTCCCGTCCAGTAGCGCGTCGACCTCGTAGCGTAGGCAACTCATCGCGGTTCGCTGATCCTAGGCGGAAAATGGGGAAAACCACGGGCCTGGCGCCTCGACGAGCAGCCGGGGAAACCCGAAAGGTTGCGTACCTCGCCGCCGGTGCTCTCGAGCGTGCACATTTGGATTCTGCGCACTGTTCCTCGCGCCCTGACTCCCACTGTTCAACGGTATCTTGGGTCCTTTCACAAATAGGTCATGCTCTGTGAGGAGGGTGTGTGGGAACTACTGTGGATGCCTCGGCTCCTCGCCGAGTCGAGTTCCCCTGGAGCCTTATGCGTCGTTTCGTTCTCGTAGTACCGCTCATCGGCCTCGTGCTCGCTACCTCGGCGTTAAGCGCCGGAGCCGCGTCCAAGACGGCTGCCCAGATCCTTCAGATCAGCGTCAACTCAATGAAGACCGAGGGCAGCTTTCACTACGACTCCACGTCGTCAATCGCGGGCAAGGTGGCCCTCAGTCTGTCCACGGACAGCTCCCTTACCTACGGCACCCAGACTCAGACGTTGGACGGTGGCACAGAGACGACCCGCCTGATCGGTAAGACCTTGTTCTTGTACGCGAACGCCAAGGCCTACGCCCAAGACTTTGACGTCGCCAAGACCACCCTGGCCAACAAGTGGGTTCTGGTGCCCTCGACCAACAAGAACTACGGCAACATCGCCGAAGCGATCTTGGTGAAGTCGGTCATGCAGCAGCTCGTTGATATCGGGTCGGTCAAGGAGGTGGGTGTGGCTTCCTTCGACGGCCAGACCGCCTTGGAACTACGCGGCAACGCGGGCGCGAGTGGCACTGAGACGATCTACGTGTCGGCGGCTGCGCCGTACCTGCCAATTGGGCTTTCGGCCGAAGTGACCGAGGAGGGCCACAAGATCATCAACGAACTGGTCTTTTCCAAATGGGGCGAGAAATTTAGCGTGAAGGCTCCTTCCTCCTACGTCGTGGCGACCAACAAGACCTTCCCCTAGCTCGAGGAAGGTTTAGGCTTGGCCCGTGGCTGCGGACTACAGCGACGGCGTCGTTTCGTGCGACGCCGAGGGTGTGGATATTAAGGGCTACTACTTTCCCTGGGGCACCAAACACGTGGCCTACGGCGAGATCCATGGACTGCAGCGCGTGAGCATGGGCTCACTCACCGGCCGGTGGCGTATTTGGGGTACGGCGAATCCCACCCTGTGGGCCAACTTTGATCCGAAGCGGCCAAAAAAGAGGATTGGGTTCATCCTCGACGCCGACAAGAGGGTCAGACCCTTTGTGACCCCCGACGATCCCGACGCGTTCGAGTCAATCGTGCGCGAACGCGCCCACCTCGGTCCGGGGAGCGGCGAATCCACTCCGTCGCCCTTCCTCTAGCTTGGCGAGTGGACGTCAGAGCCTTGACGGTGCCACCGGCTCGGGGCATAGTCATCTAGGCGAGGTCTCACCCCGCGCACCCTCTCGAAAGGGGTCGAATGCGGCCAGTGATCGTCCAAGAGTTCGTGACGTTGGACGGGGTCATGCAGGCGCCGGGCGACGCTCACGATCACCCCGCGGGGGGATGGCAACGCCAATTCATTGGTGAAGATCACGTCCGGCTGATTGTCGAACAGATGCGCGCGGCCGACGCCTTGCTGCTGGGGCGTACCACCTATCAAGAGTTCGCGGCCGTCTGGCCCCGCCAGCACGACACCAGCGGACTCGCGGCGCGCATGAATGAGATGCCCAAGTACGTCGCCTCGACCACGCTGAAAGACGTGTCGTGGAACGCCACTCTGTTAAGCGGTGACGTCGCCGGTGCCGTCGCCCGCCTCAAAGAGGCGCCGGGCCACGGCCTGCTCGTTCTGGGTAGCCGAACGCTCGCTACGTACCTTCACCAACACGATCTGGTCGACGAGTACCGCTTGTGGTTGCACCCGATCATCGTGGGGTCGGGCGACCGACTTTTCAAGGAGGGACTCAATCCGGCAACCTGGCATCTCCTGGACGTCGAGTCGACCGGTGAGGGAGTTCTCGTCGCGACCTATCGCCGCCGACCCCACCACTAGGGTCGGGCCGTAACGCGTGGGCGCAGTCTAAGACTGTGTAGGGGCGACGAAGGGAGTGTCATGGATCTGGACGCGAGCACCATCACGGTGATCGGGGCGAGTTGGTGCCCCGACTGTCGTCGGGCCAAGACCTTCCTGGCCGAGCAGCGCGTGGCCTTTGACTGGATCGACCTCGAACAGCATCCCGAGGCAACCGAAATCGTGGAACGAATCAACGACGGGCGCCGCTCAATCCCGACCATTATCTTTCCGGACGGATCTCACCTCACCGAGCCCGAGAACGATGAACTGGCCGACAAGCTCGGCCTGTCACGTTCGGCCGAGTGCGACATGTACGACCTGATCATCGTTGGTGGCGGCCCCACCGGTCTCACTGCGGCGATCTACGCGGCGCGCGAAAACCAGAGCGTGCTCATCGTCGAAAAGTCAGCTCCCGGAGGACAGGCCGGCGTCACGGAGCGACTCGACAACTACCCCGGCTTTCCCGACGGCGTGGCGGGCCATGAGCTGGCGGACCGCATGAGCCGTCAAGCCCAGCGCTACGGCGTGGAGATTCTCCAAGCCGTCGCGGTCACCGACATCGCGCGCGATGGCGAGTGGGTCGCCGTCACCACTGCCACCAACGAGACGTACCGCGCGAGTGCTGTACTGGTCGCCACGGGCTCGGTGTACCGGCGCACCGGCGCGCAGGGCGAGGCCGACCTCATCGGCGCGGGGATCCACTTCTGTGCGACCTGTGACGGCCCCTTCTACCGTGGGGCCGAAGAAGTGCTCGTCATTGGCGGGGGCAACAGCGGACTCGAGGAAGGATTCTTCCTCACCCAGTTTGCTGAACACGTGACCGTCGTGGAGTTCAACGAGACCCTCGGTGGCAGCCGACTGCTCCAAGACGAAGTCGCCCAGAACCCCAAGATGTCCGTGCTGACCAACACGAGGGTCGTGAGATTCTCCGGGAACGAGAAGGGCAAACTGGATCACGTCGACCTGGAGGACCGCGCGACAGGAGACGTACGCTCTCACCGCGCCGCGGGCGCCTTCGTCTTTATCGGCCTGGATCCCAACACGGAGTTTCTCCACGGCGCCCTGGACCTCGATGATCGAGGCTTCATCTTGAGCGACGAACAGTTCCGCACCAGCATGCCCGGGGTGTTCGTGGCCGGTGACGTACGGCACGGCTCGACCAAACAGCTCGCCTCTGCCGTGGGCGAGGGGGCCGCCGCATCCATCCAGATTCGCTATCTGCTCGACAAGATGGCCAAGGCCGAGCACGTGGGGGTCTAGGTTGGCGTGGTCACTCGCTCGCCGACGCGAAACTCGTGACGGCCCGTCGTGGTGAGGTGCCAGACGCTGGCGTGACCTTCGACGGTCCATTCGCTCGGTCCGCCGACGAGGGCCGTAAGTTCGTCAATGCCGTAGATCGAAGTGACCGACTCGTCGGGTAAGACAAAGCGCGCGACGACGTCGGGCACGCGTGCCGCGAATGCATCGAAGTGGGGGAGTATCCCCACGTGGGCCAGCAGTCCCAGCCCGGCCGTCGCGGCGCTGCGCGGGTGGCGTATCGAGGGAATCCACGACCCGATGGCCATTGCTCCGGCGCTACAGCCCGCCAGGGCGGCGCCGTCGCGCCAGGACCGCTCGATCGCTGCCCACACCAACGTGTCGCGAAGGGTGTTGGCCAGATAGTGGGGGTCACCACCCGAGAGGTAGATCAAGCCCGCTCCCTCGATGAGCTGGGCCAGCTCGGGGTTGTTCGCGTCCTCACGGGTGCCCACGGGGACGGCGACCGCTTCGACGCCGATTCGTTGTGCCTGCGCCGCGCCCAGCTGATGCCAGTGCTCGACAACGGCGGGGCCATCGTTGTAGGCCGCGGTGGCGAGTTGCACGTAGCGGGGGGCGCGATCCTTAATCAGTGCCGCTTCGACCGCGAGCATCTCGGGTAGATACTCGCCCGAACCGACAAGGGCGAGGGGACCTGGACCTGTCTGGGCGCTCACGAACGTCTCCCCTACCTACGACGGGCCCCGATGGCGGCGCCGAGTTCTAATGTAACGGCGCGGCGCACTCAGCGAGCACGACCCGTCACTAAGTTGAGTCGATGTCATCGACCTCACGATCTGCGTGCGCCTGGTTTGTCTTTGATGCCGCGGTTGTGGTGGCCTTCGTGGTGATCGGGCGCCACACCCATCATCACCGCGAGACGCTCGGGGGAGTGGTCTCTACTACGTGGCCCTTCGGTGCGGGGCTGCTGGTCGGTTGGGCGACTGTGCTCTGGGCGCAGCGACGCCCCTCGAAGCTGGGGAGCGGGATCGTCATCTGGGTGTCCACGGTCGCGCTCGGCATGGTGTTGCGCGTGACCTCGGGACAGGGCACCGCCGCTGCGTTCGTCGGTGTGGCGCTCGGGTTCCTCGGTCTGTTCATGCTGGGCGCACGCGCACTCGCGGCGACACGGCGCGCCAAGGGGTCGTCTGGCTAGAAGAACACGGCGCAGAGGTCGTAGATCTCGCGGGGCACTTGGCGCCGACCCGTAGTCACGGTCGAGAGTTCGGTGAGCACGACGGTGCCGTCTCGCACAACCGGGATCATTCCGAATTTGCCCGCGACGACCGCCTCGTAGGCCGCGGCAGCCACGCGCGTCGCGTAGATGCGGTCGTGGGCCGTGGGGCTGCCCCCTCGTTGGAGGTGACCCAGCACCGTGGTGCGCACTTCGAAACCGTGCTGTTCGATCTTGGCGGCCACGAAGTGACCGACTCCGCGCGTCGCGTGGCGCACCCCGCTGACGCCGTCGGAGTCGACGTGACCTGCGGCTCCGACCTCCAGGGTCTCAAGGTCGATTCCCTCGGCGACGACCACGATTGAAAAGACGAGCCCGGCGCGCCGACGAACCTCCAAGTGGGCGACGATCTCGTCAATTGTGATCGGGAACTCAGGGATCACGATCATGTCGGCACCGCCGGCCAGTCCGCCCAGGGCGGCGACCCACCCCGTCGAGCGACCCATCGTTTCGACCACGATCACGCGGTGGTGCGAGGCGGCGGTCGTATTGAGACGGTCGAGCGACTCGGCCACGATGCTGATGGCCGTGTCGAATCCGATGCAGTAGTCGGTGCCGGGCAAGTCATTATCGAGAGTCTTGGGCACGCCCACGAGTGGCGCGTTGCGATCGGCCAGCCAGTGCGAGATGTGATGAGTACCGTCACCGCCGATGGCGATGAGAGCGTCGACGTGCTCGTCGATCGCCGCGAGAACGCTCTCGCGTCCCCCCGGTGGATCATCCAGGTTGTAGCGCTGGGTGCCCAGTAGGGTGCCGCCTTGGCCGATGACGCCGCGTAGGTCTTTGGCGCTGAGGGTCTCGCCCTCGAAATCGCCGACCAGCCCGGCCCAGCCGTTCGCGATGCCGATGACTTCGTGACCGTCGCGCATCGCCATGTCACCGATCGCGCGGATCGCCGCGTTCAGTCCCGGGGCGTCGCCGCCCGCGGTGAGCACACCGATGCGCATGACGACAACCTCCTCACCCAACCCGCACCAAGTCTACGAGTGATGAAGTGGTTCTGAAGGAAGCCCCTAGACGAGGGCCTCTTCACGCAGCACGTCGCGTCGCCCGAGCAGGAGGGTGGCCACGAAACTAAACGCCAGAGCGACGATCACGCCCAAGTTCGCGTACGCCCACGCACCCCCTTTTCCCCCGAGTCCAAAGGGCGACAGGAAGTACCCCTGCCAGGTAAGCCACGACGCCGCGGTGTTGGTCACCAATCCCCAACCGAGCACACTCGCGATGATGGTGATCACGATCGGTGAGAGCCGTACGTCGCCGTAGCGCCCGTGGGTGTTGTAGAGCTCGTGTTCGGCGTAGTTCTTTCGCCGCAGGGCCAAGTCGCCCAGGAACACGCCACACCAGGCGGCGATGAGCACGCCCACCGTAATGAGAAAACCCTCGAACTGGGAGAGAAAGTTCTTCTCGAAGAAGACGATGTATATGGTCCCGATCAACATGATCGCGCCGTCAACTCCGGCGGCGGCGTACCGCGGAATGCGCAGTCCCGCCGACAAGAGCGACAGGCCCGAGGAGTAGATGTCCAGCACCGCGCCACCGATCAGACCGGCGAGAGCCACGATGACAAAGGGCACCAGGAACCAGGTCGGTAACAGTTTGGCCAGCGCCCCGACGGGGTCGTCGCCGACCGCCGCGCTGAGGTGACTAGATGAACCAGCCAGCAGAAGACCGAAGAAGAGGAGAATCAGGGGAGCAATCGACCCGCCGAACGTCGTCCACCACACGACGCCTCGATTCGAGGCGCTGCGTGGTAAGTAGCGCGAGTAGTCTGCCGCCACGTTGACCCAGCCGAGGCCGAAACCCGTCATCACGAAGACGAGCGCGCCGACGGTGGACTGAAAGGACCCGGAGTGCACGTGGCTCACCACGTGCCACTGGACGTGTTTGAACGTGAGCGCGATGAACACGATGGTGAGCACACCGGTCAACACAGTGATGACGGCCTGCATGCGCATAATCAGGTCAAAGCCCATCACTCCGCCCCCGGTGATGAGGGCCGCTACCACGAGCATGGCCACGACCTTGGTGGCGTCCCCGCCGTTCCAGCCCAATCGCGTAAAGACCGTAGAGGTCGCCAGGACGGCAATGACGGTGAGGGCCGTCTCCCAGCCCACGCACAGGAGCCACGAGATGCCCGAGGGCAGCCGATTCCCGCGCACGCCGTAGGCCGCGCGCGAGAGGACCATGGTGGGCGCCGACCCCCTCTTACCTGCCGTAGCAATCACCCCACAGAGCCAGAAACTAAAGACGACTCCGATCGCGCCGACGATGACGGCCTGGGTGAACGAAATACCAAAGCCCAGCACGAACGATCCGTAACTGAGTCCGAGTACCGAGACATTGGCTCCAAACCACGGCCAAAAGAGCTCGCTGGGTCGGCCCTTTCGCTCGTCCTCGGTAATGACGTTGATGCCGTTCGACTCAACGCGCAGCGCGCCGGACGTCGCGGCGGTGAAACCAGAGCTGTCATCAACGACCCGAGTCACGTCTTATTCACGCCTCCCCGCGAGCGATGTCGCTTCGCTTGGTGAAGATTGTACGAGGTCAGCGCACCGGGCCGAGCGTGGCGAGCCGATACGGCCTCCAACGTCGTCCTAGGGTGACTTCATGGTTGCGTCTCGACTCTTTTGTGCCGACACCGTCTTGGTTGACGTGGTCTTGACGGTGGCGTCACTCCCGCACCGAGCCGGTGACGTGCGTGCCACCTCCCAACTGATCACGACCGGCGGTGGGTTCAACGCGATGAGTGCGGCGGCGCGCCACGACGTCGAGGTCGTGTACGCGGGTCGCCTGGGACGCGGACCATTCGCCACGGTGGCCTTGGCGGATCTGGCGCGCGAGAAGATCGACCTGCCGGTCCCACCCAATGACGAGGTCGACTGCGGTATCTGCGTCGTGCTGGTCGAGCCCGACGCCGAGAGAACCTTCGTTACGACCACCGGAGCCGAAAACACCCTGCGCCGCAGT
This sequence comes from Acidimicrobiales bacterium, assembly GCA_035502215.1. Taxonomy (GTDB): domain Bacteria; phylum Actinomycetota; class Acidimicrobiia; order Acidimicrobiales; family RAAP-2; genus RAAP-2. Next base: position 10,830 of record DATJUR010000012.1, read on the forward strand.
GACCTCGAGGCCCTCGAGGTCAAAGCAGGTGAGTACGTCTTGGTGTCGGGCTACAACGTGATGTACGACGACATGGCCGACGTTGTCTTGAGCTGGCTGGAGTCACTGGACCGTGACGTCATCGTGGCCTTCGATCCGGCGACACGCGTCGAGGACATCCCACCGAGGTACCTTGCGCGCGCCCTTTCTCGCGCTCAGTGGATAGTGTGCAACGTTGCCGAAGCGGCTGCGCTCTCTGGGACCGATGACACAAAAGCGGCCGCCAGCGCGCTGACGCGGCGCGGCGAGTCTCTCAGCGCGCTGGTGCGCTGTGGTGCCGCGGGGTGCGTGGTGGTTGAACACGGCGCTGGCCCGGTCGCGGTCGAAGGCTTTGCGACAAACGTCGTCGACACCAATGGCGCAGGCGATGTTCACAATGGAGTATTTCTCGCCGAACTGGCTCAACACGCTGCGCCGCTCGAGGCCGCGCGGTGGGCGAACGCCGCCGCCGCGATGGCCGTCGCCCTGAGGGGACCGGCGACCGGACCGCGCCGCGAGCAAGTAGAGGCGTTCTTAGCGCAGCGCGCCGAGAGGGAGTCGTCCTAGAAGTACTGTCGCCCGAGCTCCTCACTCCAGACGGGAACCCGTAACTCTCCGCGCGGTCCGTTCCACGTGAACACGGGTTTGATGTCCAGCACGGGGGTGTCGTCGATGGCGTCGAGCCCTCGCACCACGACGCGACGGCTCTCGACCTTCTCGATCGCACTGATCGAGACCAGGAGGCGGTTGGGACGATCCTTATTGCGCTGAGCGAACACCCCGACATCGGGCCAGTCTGGATTCCCACGGGGGCGGCGATGCCAGGGCCCCGGCGGCACGTTCTGGGCCAGCTCGGCGAGAAAAATCACCTCAACGTGCGAGAACTCCTCGAGGCCGCGCAGCGCTGCGTCAGGAACATCGTCAGCTAGTTCAATGACCGAGGTGCAGGTGTCCCAGTTGTCGTCAGTGAGCCCGCGTCGCTCGTTATGTACGCGAGCAACCACCCGAAGGATTGGTTCCACTGGCCCAATCTACTGAGCAGGGCTGTTTTGCGGACTCGATGAGGCAGAACGCCGGGGGTATCGTGGGTCGTTCGAAAGAGGAGAATGGCGGAACTGACCTTTACGTACGGGACGATGGCGTCGGGCAAATCCACGCTGGCCCTGCAACTGTGCTGGCAACTTCGAGAGGGTCGAAGTGATGTAACCCTATGGACCTTCGGGGATCGCAGCGCCGAGGGAATGGTGACGAGTCGCATTGGTATCGGGGCCGCCGCCGAAGCGATCGAACCCGGAAGCTCACTCGAGCCCCACGTAGAGTCCCTGCTCGCCAGCGGGATTCACATCCTGGTCATTGACGAAGCTCAGTTTGCCAGTGTCGACCAAGTCGATGCGCTCGCGCGACTGGTCGACGATTCGGGCGTCGACGTCCACGCGTTCGGTCTGTCGGCCGACTTTCTACTCAATATCTTTCCCGCGTCGGCCAGGCTCATTGCCATCGCCGACTGGGCTCACGAGCTTCCTCTCACCTCGTCGTGTTGGTGCGGGCGCAAAGGTCGCTGCAACGCTCGAGTTGTCGACGGCGTGGTGGCTCGCGAAGGAACCCAGATCGTCACGGGCGACGTGAGCGAAGGAACGGTCCACTACCAGGTCCTTTGTCGGACCCACTACCGCCTAGGCCAGTTGAGCGCCGAGGTGTCCTAGCCAGGGCGGACTCGGCGCGCAAGAGGCCCCGAGCGCGCCGTGGATGCTGGTGGCTGTTGTGGATGCTTTCAGTCTCTGTCAATTTCTTTTTCATTTCACTTGGCGAGTGACTTCAATTCACCTCCCGTTTACCTTGAATTCCTAGGTTGCAATGGGCAATACGTTCGACGTTCGAATCGTGGCGTCTACACCTTTCTTTAGGAGGAAAGTTCAGCATGAAGAAATCACTCAGACTGATCATGGCGATGGCATTCGCTGCGGCCGGTCTCCTCACGGTGGCGACGCTGCCTGCGAGCGGCGCGACTCACAAGGTCGTCTGCTACCGACTGGTCAACAACAAGGTGAGGTCCGCCAAGTTCAACACGCGCTGCCCCAGCCCGTGGACGAAGACCAAGCCCAAGCCCAAGAAGGCCGTGACCAGCTTGCAAGGTACGAACAAGCCCGGTGACCCGGATCTCAGCGTGCCCAGCAACGTAACTCTGGCGATCAATGGATCCTCCTTCGACGCGCCCCTGGTTGGGGTAACGACCTCGGGCTCTTCGGCCTACACGGCGGGCGGAAAGGTCTCCTTTAGCTCGTACCCAGCTGCTGGTTCGGGATCGGGACGCACGGGCATCACCAACGGCTCACTCAACATTGGCTTCACCGACGTTCCGATGACGTCGGCGGCTGGCACGCTTCCCAGCGGCGTCACCGAGTCGAACTACGTGCAGGTTCCGTACCTGCTCGGCGGGGCCGTGGTCGCCTACAACTTGGGCGCGGGCTTTAACAACGTGAAGTTGACGGCGGCCGAAGTTGCTGGCATCTACAACGGCACGATCACCCAGTGGTCCGACCCCACGATTGTCGCGACCAACGGTGGCCCGAGCAGCACACTCGGCAAGGCGCTCACCACGCTGGGCACCGCGAATGAGCCCAAGGACACCATCAAGGTCTTCTACCGTGCGGCGAGTTCGGGCACGACCGAGGCCTTCACCTACTGGCTCTACCAAGCCGGCAACTCGGGCATCGCGCCCAGTGGTGGCGCGGTCATGGAGGGTTCCGGCGGCGCGTGGAAGGCCAAGAACATCGACGGCGTGGCGAACAACGCGGCCATGGCTCAGGGCATCGACCAGACCCTCGGTGGCATCGGGTACGTGGAGTACAGCTACCTGCTGATTCCGGGCAACGCCGCCATCCAGTCGGCCCTGCTCCAGGACAAGAACGGTCAGTGGCTCTCGCCGAACCTCACCGACATCGCCAACGCGGCGGCGGCGGCGGGCACGGCGGTCACCCCGGACAACTTTGCCATCACGAACGAGCCGGGCAGCAACGTGTGGCCTTTCGCGACCTACAGCTGGGCCGTGGTTCCGACGAGCATCTCATCGGACGCGATCTGCCAGGCCAGTGTGAAGTACCTGGACTGGGAGTCGCACTATGGCCAGAGTGCTTTCGCCAAGGCTGAGGGCTACGTCCCGCTGCCCGCAGCCATCCAGGCGTACGCGCGAAGCCAGTTGTCCAAAGTGACCTCTGGCGGCACGGAGTGCCTCACCCAAAGTTAAGTACCTACTAGACAAGCAAGGGAGCGATCAGCAACATGTCTCAAGACCCGATCGTGGGCTTGCTTGAGTACGAGGACATGGTGGCGGGGCCGGAAACGGTCTCCGCCACCCGTCCGCGTCGCACGTGGTACAACTACCTGTTGGTTGGCGCCGCGCTGATCTTCACTGCGGTCAGCGTTGGGTTTGTCGGCACGATCTTTTGGAGTTCGTGGCCCGACTGGATTCACCATGGCCTCACTCTCTTGACGGGCCATGGATGGACGTCACCCGACGGCCCGTTTGGCGGATTGGCGATGATCACGGGCACGGCCGAAACGTCGATCATCGCTCTGGTGATCGCGGTCATCATCGGTCTGGGCACGTCGATCTCGATTGTCTTTTTCATCCCTCGGCGGTTTCGCACCGTGGTGGCGACCCTGGTGGAGCTCTTGGCGGCCATCCCCAGCGTGGTGTACGGCCTGTGGGGGTTGCTCGTGATCGCTCCGTGGATGCAAAACACGGTCAACCCGTGGCTGAATAGTTGGCCCTTCGCGCGCGAGATCTTTGGCAGCCCCGGTCAAGAGTTTGGTACGTCGCTGCTTCTAGCGTCCATCGTGTTGGGGATCATGATTCTTCCCACCTTTGTGGCGATCAGTCGTGAGGTGATCGCAGTGGTGCCCCAGGACCTGATGGAAGCGAGCCTCTCACTGGGGGCCACGAAGTGGCAGATGATTCGCGAAGTGGTCCTGCCGACGGCCAAGATCGGACTCTTTGGAGCAACCTTTCTGGCCCTGGCTCGCGCCACGGGTGAGACGGTGGCGGTCGCTTTGGTGGCGGGCAGCGTCGCCAACGTTCAGTTTCACCTTCTGTATCCGGGCACCTCTATCGCCGCATGGATCGCCACCGAGTTCGGCGAGTCCCAGGGCAACGAGGTCGCTGCGCTGATGGCGCTGGGCGTGTTGTTGATGCTCTTGAACGTCTGTTTGGCCCTTATTAGCCGCTCCCTGGTGAATCGTCAACGCAAGGTGCTGGCCCGCGTATGAGCGACCTCATCGAGCTCGACCCCCAGGACCAGGACTCGCGCAACGCCATGCGCGAGGAGATTCGAAAGACGTCGGATCGCAACCGGGCTCGCCGTCAGACCATCTCGCGGGCGATGGTCGCGCTGTGCACCCTCGCCCTCATTCTGGCCGCCGTGCCCCTGGTCCTTTTGATCTACCAGTTGATCAAGCAGGGGGCCAGTCAAATCGATTGGAAGTTCTTCACGACGGTGCCCGAGACGCCGACCCTGCTCGACCCCACGGCGACCGGGGGCATCTCGAACGCCATTGTGGGCACGCTTGCGCTCACGCTGTATGCCTCAGTCATGGCGATACCCCTGGGTATCATCGTGGGTGTCTACCTGGCCGAGACCCAGTCCAAGCTCGCCACCACACTGCGCGTGATCGCCCAAACCATGGCGGGCGCTCCGTCGATTTTGATGGGCCTGTTTGCGTTTTCCTTCATCGTTCATGACCTGGACGTGGGCTTCTCGGCCATTGCCGGCGCCTTTGCCCTGGCCGTGCTGATGATGCCCGTGATCATCATCTCCACCGAGATCGCCGTGCGCAATGTTCCCAACACGTTGCGCGAGGCGGGCCTCGCCCTGGGCGCAAAGTCTCACACGGTCTCGCTCAAGGTCGTTCTGCCTTCGGCCCTGACCGGCATCGTCACGGGCGTGATCCTGGCGATCTCGCGTGCGATCGGTGAGACCGCCCCGGTGCTCTTGGTGATCGGCGGGGGATTCATCGACGCCTGGAAGCCGACCACGCCGGTCGCCGCGATGCCACTGGCGATCTACGAGAACGCCAAGTCGGAGTGGCCGAGCCAGCGGGCCCAGGTGTGGGGCATCGCATTGGTCCTGGTCGCCTTCGTTTTCATCCTCAGTTTGAGCGCCCGGATTTGGGCTTCGAGAAAGCAGCAGGTTAGAAACTAACTATGGAACAGGAGATCCAAGCCGTGGTTGAGCTACAGACGAGAGTAGAGCCCGAGGCGCCAAAGGAGCGCGGGCCAGTTGCGATGCGGCTCCAGGACGTGGCGGTGGCGTTCCACGGGCGCACCGCGGTACGTGACTGCACCTTTGACGTGACCAAGAACAAGGTCACGAGTCTGATCGGACCCTCGGGTTCGGGCAAGACGACGTTGCTGCGCGCGCTCAATCGTCTCCACGACCTCACCCCGGGCGCCAAGGTGAGTGGGTCGATCTCGCTCGAGGGCATCGACATCTATCGCGGGAACATCACGGTGACCGAACTGCGCACGCGCGTGGGCATGGTCTTTCAGCGGCCCAACCCGTTTCCCACCATGTCGATCTACGACAACGTCGTGTCGGGTCTGCGCTTTAACGGCATCAAAAAGAAGACGTTGCTCGACGAGGCCGCCGAGACGTCGCTGCGTTCAGCCGCTCTGTGGGACTCGGTGTCGACTCGACTCAAGGTAGCGGCCTCCAACCTGTCGGGAGGTGAACAGCAGCGCTTGTGCATTGCGCGGGCCCTCGCGCTCGACCCCGAAGTGTTGTTGATGGACGAGCCCACCTCAGCCCTCGACCCGATCGCCACGCTGCACATCGAGGAACTGATGAAGACCCTCAAGAGCCGTGTGACGGTGGTGATCGTGACTCACAACATGCAGCAGGCCGCTCGTATCTCGGACGACTGCGCGTTCTTGCTCATGGGCGACGACCGCGCGGGAGAGCTCATTGAGTTCGACACCACCGAGAAGATCTTCAACAACCCGGACGACACGCGCACCCTGGATTACACGCTGGGTCGATTCGGCTGATTCGTCTGGCGTGACAGACTAGCCAGAGTCAAATCTGGGGGTAGTCATGGATCTGTGGCGAGAGTCCGCGCTGTCGCTCGCGCAGCTCATTCGAAGCGGCGACGTGACCTCACGCGAAGTCGTGGAGTCACACCTAGCTCGCATCGACGCGGTGAACACCGAGGTCAACGCCGTCGTGGAAGTTCGTCCCGAGGAGGTGCTAGCCGAGGCCGAGCGCGCCGACGCTGCGCTGCGCGCGGGCGAGTCACTGGGCGCGCTGCACGGCGTGCCCTTCACCACGAAGACGAACATTGACGTCGCGGGCTACGCGACCACCCAGGGATCCTTCGCGCTTGGGGAGCTGATGGCGAGCGTGGACGCGCCGCTCGTCGAAAAGATGCGCGCTGCGGGTGCGGTGATGCTGGCGCGCACGAACATGCCCGATCTGGGACTCCGCCTTAACACGGAGTCGTCGCTCTACGGTCCCACCCATAATCCCTGGCGCCACGGCTATACCGCGGGAGGTTCCTCAGGCGGGGAGGCGGCCGCCCTGGCCTCGGGATTAAGTCCCATCGGTTTTGGCAACGACATTGGCGGCTCATTGCGCAACCCGGCGTTCTGCTGCGGCGTTGCCTCGGTCAAGCCGTCGCGTGGTCGTATCGCGGCCCAAGACTCGAGCGCACTCTACGAACGGGGCCTGAGCGAGCAGGTCATGCTGGTCGACGGCGTCCTCGCCCGTCACGTGGGAGACGTGCGGCGCGGCCTGGAGATTGTGATGGGCGCTCACCGTGCCGACCCCCAGTCCGTCGACGTTCCGCTGCACGGCCCTCCCGCGTCCAAACGTGTCGCCCTCGTGCCCGAACCGGCGGGTGGCGAGACCGATCCGGAGATAGCCGACAGCGTCCGTCGGGCCGGACAGGCGTTAGAAGAGGCGGGCTACGCCGTCGAGGAGGTCGATCCGCCCCGGGTGCTCGATACGTACTTGGCGTGGACTGAACTCATGACGACCAGCCTGGGCGAAATGCCCGTTCCCCTCGACATGGTGCTCGGGCCAGACGCCCTTCGCTTTTTGGAACTGAGTACCGAAGACTTCGCTGCGGTTCCCGCCGACCCTGCCCTGCATCGAACTCGTTTCGGGATCGCGCGGGCGTGGCGTGAGTTCTTTATGACCTACCCGCTCATCGTGGGACCGACCTGGACTCTGCCGGCGTTTCCCCTGGGATTCGACATCCAGGACAAGGAGTCGGCGATGAGGGTCCTCGAAACGGTGCGCTTCGTCCTGCCGGCAAACCTGTTGGGACTGCCGGTGGCCTGCGTGCCGGTCGGTTTTGCCAAGGGCCTACCAAGCGGGGTGCAGGTGATCGGCGACCTCTTTCGCGAAGACCTGTGCCTCAATGCGGCTGAAGCGATCGAACAGAGTCTGGGAGTCCTTACGCCCATCGACCCTCGCTAGGTCATGGACGTCGTCGTTCGACCCATCCACAGAGGTGACGTCCCCGCGGCGTCACTGGTCATCCAGGGGGGATCTCTGTCTCCGGGGTTCGAGGACGAGCACGACGTGCAGCGATACTGGGACGCGGTGCAAGAGACCCGTCGGCGTCGCGGTGACGTCCTGGTGGCGGCGCGGGGAGATGAAGTGGTGGGCGTCTGTCAGGTGATGATCTTCCCGCACTTTCAACACACCGGGGGATGGTGCTGTGAACTCGAGAGCGTGCACGTGAGGTCTGATTATCGGAGCCAAGGAATAGGTACCCAGTTGTTGGCCGCCGCCGAGGTACTGGCTCGACGTGAGGGTTGCTATCGGATACAACTCACGAGTCGCAACGTGCGCCTCGACGCCCATCGCTTTTACGAGCGCCAAGGGTTCGAGGCGACCTCTCAGGGCTTCAAGAAATTGCTGTAGGCGACGGGTATCTCGCGTAGCGCGCCGTCATCCACGTCGTAGACGAAGCCGCGGATCTCGGCGTCGCTGAGAAACGGACTCTCGCGCAGTGTCCGAACGGTCTCGCGTACGTCCTCTTGCACGTCGCGGTAGGCGCCCAGGCGAAAGTGCGGCCGCACGCGCAACTCCTCGGCGATCTCGTCGAGCAGCGTGGACTCGTCAAACGTCTCCAGGCCGCAGCGCGTGTGGTGGATGACCATGATTGAGCGGGTGCCGAGCAGCCACTGGCTAAGGAGCAACGAACGAATGGCGTCATCGGTAGCGATGCCGCCCGCGTTTCGAACGAGATGGGCTTGGCCGAGCGTGAGGCCGAGCGCGTTGAACAGATCCAAGCGAGAGTCCATGCAGGTGAGAACCGCCAAGTGCAGCGCTGGCTCGGTGGGCATGACGCGATGACCGTGAGATTGGACGTAGTGATGGTTGTGCTCCACCAAGTCGTCGATAGCGCTCACCGCATCATCATAAAACTGAGCGACGATCAATCGAGATGTGAATCGCTACGCTCGTAAAAAAGAGTGGAGGTTCGCGTGGAGAGTATGGACCGTATTCGCGAGGAGTTGCGTCAGCCGACCCGTGAGCTTCATGAGATGATCCCTGACGTGATGCGAGCACACGCCGAGCTGGCGAGTGCCGCCGTGGCCGAGGGCGAACTGAGCGTCGCGACGAAGGAGTTACTTGCACTCGCTATTGCCGTGACGCGAGAGTGCGACGGGTGCATCGTGGCTCACGCGCGCGGGGCGCTACGCGCGGGCGTGACCCGCCAGCAGGTGGCGGAGGCGATGGGTGTGGCCATCTCGATGAACGGGGGACCGGGCACCGTCTGGGGCCCCCGGGCCCTGCGGGTGTACGACGAGGCCGCGGCCGCCCGGTAGGGCACGACGCCTTCGTTTTCCGGCAGACTGGTCGGGTGGAACTCACCGACCAAGAACGTTCAGCCCGTCTGTCGGCGCTCAATGCGCTCATGGAGTTGATGCGACCGTCCGTTCAAGCCGACGGGGGAGACCTGCTGCTCGTGCGCTGCGACGTGGAGACGGGCGTCGTCGAGGTCCAGTTGTCCGGGGCGTGCTCGAGTTGCGCGATCTCCACGGATACGATCCAAGGCGGGGTCACGCGGATCCTCAAGGACCGCCTGGACTGGGTGACCGAGGTCGTGGGTGACGTGGACGACACGATCGACCCCGACGAGTCGTCGTTCTTGGGTACCGGAAGTTACGTGCCCCGGTATCGCTCGCTCTAGATGTAATTCCCAGCAGGGTTATTGACTGACGAGAGGTCTCGCCTGTCTGATTGGTGTTGCACACATCAACCAAAGGAGAGACCTCTCGATGAGTCACGCTAAAGCAAAATTGACCCCCGCTGGACGACTTTTGCTCGTTCGGCGAGTCCTGGACGAGAACTGGCCGCCGGCACACGCCGCGGCTATGGCCGGCGTCTCGCGCCAGACCGTTCACAAGTGGCTGCGTCGTTACCGCGACGAAGGCATCGCCGGACTCGAGGACCGCTCGTCGGTCGCGCACCGCTGTCCCCATCGCACGCCCGAGGACATCGAGTCGGCCGTCCTCGCCATGCGCTGCGAGCTGCGCAGGGGCCCCCACCGGGTCGCCCAGCGCCTGCACATGGCGCCCTCGACGGTGCACGCGATCCTGTCTCGCCACGGGTTGAGCCGACTCAGTCGTCTCGATCGCACGACCGGGGTGCCCATCCGCGCCGACAAGCCCCTGCGTTACGAGCGATCTCGACCGGGCGAACTCATCCACGTCGACGTGAAGAAACTGGGCCGCGTGCCCGAGGGCGGTGGATGGCGAGCTCGTGGTCGCGGCGACGGCACCCCACGTGGACTGGGCAGGACCGGCTACGACTACCTGCACGTGGCGATCGACGACCACTCTCGCTACGCCTACGTCGAGGTGCTCGAGAACGAACTCGGCGTCACGTGTGCCGGCTTCCTCGAGCGAACTCGAACGCACTTGTCGAGCCTCGGCGTCGAGATCGAGCGCGTCATGACCGATAACGCGAAGAACTACACCCTGTCGCGGGTCTTTCAGAGTGCCTTGGGTCCCGCGCGGCACCTCACCACGCGCCCCTATCGGCCCCAGACCAATGGGAAAGCCGAGCGATTCAACCGCACCCTGGCCGACGAGTGGGCCTACCAGCGTGCCTACGCCACCAACGCGGAGCGCACTGCAGCGCTCGCCGAGTTCCTTATCGACTACAACTGGGAGCGAACCCATTCAGGCATCGGCAACAAGCCACCCGCCAGTCGACTTGTCAACAACGAACCTGGGAGTTACATCTAGA
>DATJUR010000013.1:0-3090 GCA_035502215.1 Acidimicrobiales bacterium
AGTCCTTCCAGGGCACCGAGCGCGCCGACGTCGAAAGTGCGCTGGCCACGCTAAAAGAGGCCCTCAACGGCACCGACATCGAGGCCATCAAGTCGGGCACCGACAAGCTGCTCAGCGCCAGCCAGAGCTTTAGCGCGCGCCTCTACGAAGAGGCCGCCAAGTCCAACGTGGGCGAGCCCGCGGCTCCGGCCGGTGACGACGACGACATCGTCGACGCCGAGATCGTGGACGAATGAGCGACGAAGTCGTACACGAGCCGGTCGCGTCGCCCGACGACGACGCGACCGAAGCGTTCGATGATCGCAGCGAGGCCGAGCGCCAACGAGACGAGTACCTCGACGCCCTCCAGCGCCTCCAGGCCGAGTTCGAGAACTACCGCAAGCGGGTCGCTCGCACCTCCGAGGATGCCGCGCGACGAGCGACCGGGAACTTCGCGGCCGCCTTGTTGCCGACCTTGGACGCCTTGGACTACGCCCAGGCTCACTTCTCCGACGCCGCCAGCGCCGAGGCGACCGCACTGAGCCAGACCCGTGGTCTGCTGCTCGGCGCGCTGGCCAAGGAGGGGCTCGAGCGCATCGATGACGCCGAGGTGCCCTTTGACCCGCAGATTCACGACGCCGTGGCTCACGCGCCTCACGAAGGCGACGATCAAAGCGACGGTCCGGTCGTGGAAGATGTCTTGCGCGCGGGGTATCGCTGGCAAGGCGCGGTTCTTCGCCCCGCCATGGTAAAAGTTCGCGGATAGGTCCTATGGCAGAGCGTGAGTGGTTCGACAAGGACTACTACAAGGTGCTCGGACTGACCTCGAGCGCCACCGACAAGGAGATCACCCGGGCGTATCGCAAACTGGCCAAGGAGTATCACCCCGACACCCACCCCGGCTCCGAGGAGAAGTTCAAAGAGATCTCGGTGGCCTACGACGTGCTGGGCGATGACGCCAAGCGCAAGGAGTACGACGAGGTGCGTCGACTCGGGCCCGCCGCCAGCGGTCTGGGCGGTGCGGGCGCGGGGGGCTTTAACTTCCAGACCGGGGACTTCAGCGACTTGGGCGACCTCTTCGGGGGTCTCTTTGGGGGTGGGCGTCGCGCGCGCAATCAGGCCCAGCGCGGCGCGGACTTAGAGACCGCGCTGCACCTGAGCTTTCGTGACGCCGTCAAGGGCGTCACCACCAGCGTGAACCTGCCCACCAACGAGGCGTGTCACACCTGCAAGGGCACGGGCGGTGCGCCGGGCAGCGACTTTCTCACCTGCGAGCGCTGTGGGGGCCGCGGGGTGATCAACGACGATCAGGGACCCTTCGCCATGTCGAGCGTGTGCCCGATCTGTCAGGGCCGCGGCGGTCACTTCGCCCAAGCCTGTCCGACCTGTCACGGCACGGGACGCGAACCGTCGTCGCGGCGGGTGAACGTGCGCATTGCTCCGGGGGCGAGCGACGGTCAGCGCGTTCGCGTGAGGGGCAAGGGCAGCCCGGGGACCAATGGTGGTCCGCCCGGGGACCTCTACGTCGACGTCCACGTCACCAGCGACCCGCACTTCGATCGTCGGGGCCGCAACGTGACCACCAGCGTGAAGGTTCCCCTCACCCAGGCCCTGCTCGGCACCACCGTGGAGGTTCCCACCCTGGATGAGCCGGTGACGCTCAAGGTGCCCGCGGGCACACAGCCCGGTACCACCATGCGCGTGAAGGGTCGCGGCGTGCCCGCCCATGGTCGCTCGGGCGCCGGCGACCTGCTGGTCACCGTTACCTTCGACGTGCCCAAGAAGCTGACCAAGCGCCAGCGCACGCTGGTCGAACAGCTGGCCGTGGCCCTTAATGAGAAAGAGGAGGCGGAGGTGGCCAGTGACTGAGCGCAACGTGCACGCCGTCTACGTCATCTCGGTCTTCGCCGAACTCGCCGGGGTGCATCCCCAGACGCTGCGTAACTATGAGCGCAGCGGCCTGTTGCACCCCGAACGCACCCGCGGTGGGTCGCGACGCTTTAGCGAAGCGGACCTGGCTGCGTTAAAGCGCATCCAGGACCTCACGAACGACGGCGTCAACCTAGAGGGCGTCAAGCGCATCATGGCCCTGGAGAACCACGTGGCCGAACTGCGCGCCCAGTTAGACGCGCTGGCCGAAGAGGCGCGACGGACGATCGAACAGACCCATCGCCACTACCGGCGCGACTTGGTACCCGTACAGAACGCGATGGCCGTGTCGCCCTCGACCACCAAGAAGAGAAAGGCTCGCTGATGGCTCTTGATCCCCAGCGCTGGACCGTAAAGACTCGCGAGGCCTTCCAGGCCGCGACCACCCAGGCCGGCGCGGCCGGCAACCCGTACGTCACGCCCGCTCACCTGCTCCTCGCCCTGCTCAACCAGCCCGAGGGAGTGGCGCGTCCCTTGCTCATCGCGGCCGACCTCGACCCGGTGGACATCGCCGCCCAACTCAACGAGCGCGTGGCCCGCGAGCCGCGTACCGTGGGCGGATCGCAGCCCGGCCTTTCACCCGAGACGCGCCAGGGACTCGAGCAGGCCGACGAACTGCGCACCGACATGGGAGACGAGTACCTCTCGGTGGACCACGTGCTGGTCGCCTTCGCGAGCGACCTGGGCACCACCCGAGAAGCGTTGCTCAACGCCCTGCGCAGTATCCGTGGCTCGGCGCGCATCACCTCGGAGAACCCCGAAGAGACCTTTCAGTCGCTCGAAAAGTACGGGCGCGACCTCACCGCGCTGGCCCGCGCAGGCAAGCTCGACCCCGTCATCGGCCGCGACGACGAGATTCGCCGCGTCATCCAGGTCCTCTCGCGTCGAACCAAGAACAACCCCGTTCTCATCGGCGAGCCCGGGGTCGGCAAGACCGCCATCGTCGAAGGTCTCGCGCAGCGCATTGTCGAAGGCGACGTGCCCGAGTCGCTGCGCGATCGACGCCTCATCGCCTTGGACCTCGCGGCGATGGTGGCCGGAGCGAAGTATCGCGGTGAGTTCGAAGAACGCCTCAAGGCGGTCCTCAAGGAGATCGAAGACGCCCAGGGCGAGGTGATCAGCTTCATCGACGAGCTGCACACCATCGTGGGCGCGGGGGCGAGCGAAGGGGCCATGGACGCG
>DATJUR010000014.1:0-4200 GCA_035502215.1 Acidimicrobiales bacterium
GAGCGACGTTCGATCACAGAGCAACCACGCGTTGGGAGCTGTTCCCCGGTCTCCCGGGCGATGGCTGTACCCAATCACGAGTGCGGCCGGTGCCTCGCGAAGCAGAGACCTCAGTTCCTCGGGCGTCACATCCATCGAGCCCGACTGATCGATCACGACCACTCCTGCGCGGTGCGCCCGACGAACCCCGAACGCTCGGCGGTGATCGTCACTGAGGAGTCGACCCGGATAGCGCAGCACCGTGCCCGACGTGGCGGGGTGCCACCGTCGCTCGACTCGTTGCGGCGTCGTTCGCACACGGGCCATCGCGTCATCGAGCACCAGGCTCGCGAAGACTCCCGTGGGCGGACGTCGCCCTCCGGGCTCCAGGGATCGACGAAAGGCCCGCAGCTCGTCGACTCCTCTGGGCAGTCTTGCGCACGCCGTTTGCGTGAGCAGACGAGCGAGCACGAGCGTGGACGACGCGTACCCGCGCGGCAGGCCGGACTCATCGAGGTCGGTCGCCCCCAGGACACGCGCCCCCAAGGAGAAGATCTCGAGTGCGCGTTTGCGCACCGCGCGAAGAGCGGGCAACCACGACGCGTCCCCCGCGCGAATACCGCTCAAGAACGCCCGTTCGGCGCCCGTACCCAGCACCGCCATGTAGAAACACACCGCTTCGGCCCAGTGACCCGACTGGGCTAGTCGACGCGCACCGAGTTTCTCGCTGCCGTCGCTCAACTGGGTGAGGTCAAAGCCCAACCGACCGACCAACACGTTCACGCGAAGTTCCTCCGCACACTCCAGGGCGCGCGGGTCAACTTCGTCGAGCGCCTTGATGAGGTGATCGACGCGCGGGCTCACCCGGGCGTGCATCAGCTCGTGGGCTCGCACCACGCGGGCCTGCTCTCCGTCTCCGAGAGGAACTTCGAGAACGCGCTCGGTCAGATTGCAACTGGCCTCGCCTCGAGACGTGGACCCTTGGCGAATCGTCCACGCGCGCCACTCGTCGTCGACCCGTCCGGCGACGAGTTCGGGATAGATGACACTCACGCCAGTGCGCCGATGCACAGGGCGTCCAAGACGGCTTGGGCGCAGCCCGCGCCAAAGACGAGTTCGGCGGCGCGCTCAGGACCATGGTGACGGCGCAGGTCGTCGAAGGCGTAGAAACTTCGCAGCGAGACCCGACGGCCCTCGGGCCCGAGCGATCCCGCCCGGGCCGGCGCTCGAAGGTCGCTGCTCAGTCGCTCCAGTGCGCCGGGCGGCGGCTGGTCGATGCGAACACGGAGCGGAAATCGGTCGCGCAGTGAGGCCGGGATCTCGTCGAGGTCCTCGACGTTCGAGGTCATCACCACCGAAAAGTTCTTTCCGGGTCGCACCCACTCACCGGTGTCGGGGTTACGCCAGCGCGCCGACTCGGGTGAGTCGGTCATGGCCAGCAACGTGGCCAAAGCGTCACCCGACGCTCGATCGACTTCGTCGAGCACGAGTCGCCCGCCGGAGCCCTCGCGCCCCCTCCACGCTCGGATCGCCGGACCCTCTCGCCACTCGAAGCGGTTCTCGCCGCTGGGCATCCAGGTGCCCGTTATTTCACCGCTCGTGAGGTCCTCGGTGCACACCAGGCGCTCGGCCGGGGTCCCGCTGACTCCAAGGTGCAGGGCCGCAAAGGTCTTGCCGGTGCCCGGTGGACCGTAGAGCACCAGGCGCGAGACACCGCCCGCCAACACGTCATTTACGTCACGCCAACACGATGGCACCAAGTCAGTCTCTGGCAACGTTGCTCCTTTGGAAGGACTCCCAAAGGTCGCGACAGCTCAGGTCTCGATCGACTCGCCGAGGTACACCGCACGCACGCGCTCGTCGTGCAAGAGATCTTGGGCCGGCCCGCTAAAGGCGATGCGCCCGTTTTCCATGACGTAGCCCCGGTCGGCCAGGCGCAGGGCCTGGGTGGCGTTCTGCTCGACCACGAACACGGTGGTGCCACTTTCGCGGATGCGTCCAATAATCGAAAAGATGGTCTCGACGATGAGAGGAGCGAGACCCATGGAGGGTTCGTCGAGCAACAAGAGCCGGGGCTTGGACATCAGGGCGCGACCGATCGCCAGCATCTGCTGTTCGCCACCCGACAGGTTGGCCCCGGGCTGCTTGCGACGTTCCTTGAGGATGGGGAACTGCTGGTAGATCTCCTCCATGTCGTCCTTGAGCGGTCCGGTGCGACGAAACGCCCCCATGTCCAGGTTCTCTTCGACGGTCATGCTGGGAAAGATGCGCCGGCCCTCGGGGACGTGGCTGATTCCCATCGTCACGAACTCGTGCGCCTTGACCCGGGTGATGTCGCGACCCTCGTAGGTGATCGTGCCGCTCGAGGGTGCGTGCAGCCCCGACATCATGCGCAGCGTGGTCGATTTCCCCGCCCCGTTGGCCCCGAGCAGAGTAACGATCTCGCCCTCTTCGATGTGAAAGGAGACCCCGTGGAGCGCCTCGATCGATCCATAGCGTACGACGGCGTCCGAGACGTTGAGCATCACGAGCTCCCCTCCTCGTGAGAGCTGCCGAGGTACGCGTCAATGACCGCGGGGTTCGCGCGGATCTCCGCGGGGGTGCCACTGGCGATGACCGAGCCGAAGTTGAGGACGTAGAGTCGTTCGGCCAGCGACATGATCAGTTTCATGTCGTGCTCGATGAGCAAGACGCTCACGCCGCGCTCGTCACGCACGCGTCGGATGAGAATGGCGAGCTCCAACTTCTCCGACGGGTTGGTCCCCGCGGCGGGCTCGTCCAACAAAATGACCTGGGGGTGGGTCGCTAAGGCGCGAGCGATCTCGAGGCGACGCCTCGCTCCATAGGAGAGTTGCGACGCGATGAGATTCGCCTCGTCGCGCAGTCCCACGAAGTCGAGCATCTCGAGGACGACCTGGTCCGAACGATGCTCCCCGCGGCGGGTGACCGGACCCTTCACCAGCGCCCCCACGAGTCCGATCCCGCGGTGGTCCTCCGCGCCGATCTTGATGTTCTCAAAGACGCTCAGCGCACTAAAGAGCCGCGACGCCTGGAACGTTCGCGAGACCCCCACTTGGGCGATCCGATGCGCCTTCTTGCCGATCACCGAGAGCGGTGGGCGATCCAGCGGCGAAAATGTGATGGTGCCTTCCTGGGGTTGGTAGACACCGGTGAGCGAGTTGAACAGTGAGGTCTTGCCCGCGCCGTTGGGTCCGATCACCGCCAGGATCTCGCCTCGTCGCATCTCAAAGGAGACGTCGCGCAGCGAGACCACGCCGCCGAAACGCAGCGTCAGGTGTTCGGCCTTGATGATGAGATCGGTGGTGGGTTCCTCCAGCGTCTCTTCGAGCGTGACGTCGCTCACGGCTGCTCTCCGGAGAGCACCTCGTCGGCGTGTATCTCGCCTTCACCCTCCGCCAAGGCAATTTCGCGCGCGCGACGTCGAGACGGAAGCAGACCGGCCGGGCGAAAAATCATCATGATGATGAGCAGCGCACCGATGTACATATAGAGGTCGTTGATCTGATAGCCCCACGGCTGATAGTTGTCGAGGTAGCTCGTCACCGTCTGGAGCACGATGGCGCCGATGGCCACGCCCCAGATCGACCCCATGCCGCCAAAGATCACCAACACCAAGACGTTCACCGAGACCTGGTAGGTGAAGAGGGTCGGGTTGATGTATCCCACCAGTCCCGCGGTCAGCACACCCCCAAAACCGCCACTGGCCGCCCCGACGGCAAAGGCCATGACCTTGTACTTGAGCGGGTTGATGCCCACCGACTCGGCCGCCACCTCGTCTTCTCGAATAGCCACCCAGGCGCGTCCAATCCGTGAGTGCTCCAGCGACGTGAACACCACGACGAACACCGCCACGAAGATCAGGCACAGGTAGTAGTAGGGGGTGGGAACGAGCCCCCAGTGGTACTTCCAAAAGCCCAGGTTGAGACTGAAGTGGCGAATCGCGCTCGAGCCGGTGCCCCCGCCGGTGACGCCGCTCTGGGTCGAGACGTAGTCGTCGATGATGAGTGCGAAACCCAGCGTGACGATGGCCAGGTAGTCGCCGCGCAAGCGTAGGGTCGGCGTTCCCAAGAGGACGCCGAAGACCATGGCGGCCACGATGCCGATGGGAATCACCCACAGGGTGGGAATCGGATGATGAAAGAGGGCCGGCATCGGCAACGCACCAGTGAACCAGGCGGTGGTGTAGGCGCCGATGGCGTA
>DATJUR010000015.1:0-7820 GCA_035502215.1 Acidimicrobiales bacterium
CGGGGGGGCGTTCTTCCAGGTCCGGGTGGGGACGCCGCGGATGTCGAGCTCCTGCATCTCGAACAGCTGCCCGGCGGCGGTCAGCGCCTCGTTGGCCTCCGCGATGGACATCGCCGGCTCGTCGTGCCCCGTCGTCCCCACCGGGTCTCCGTCGCTCACGTCGGCTCCCTCTCGCTCAGGGCGGCACGGTCGAAGATCGCGCCCCGGTAGTAGGCCAGCTCCGACACGGACTCGCGGATGTCCTGCAGGGCCCGGTGGCCCCCCTGCTTCTCGGGCGCCGCCTTGTAGACGTCGGGCAGCCAGCGCCGGCAGAGCTCCTTGACGGTCGAGACGTCGACCGAGCGGTAGTGCAGGAAGTCCTCGATGTCGGGCAGCTGTGTGGCCAGGAAGCGGCGGTCGGTCCCGATGGAGTTGCCGGCCAGCGGCACCGTCCGGGGCTCGCCGATGTGGGACCGCAGGAAGGCCAGGGTCTGCGCGCCGGCGTCGGCCAGGCTGAGCGTCGACGCCTCCATGGCCGCCAGGAGGCCCGAACGGGTGTGCATGGTGCGCACGAAGTCGTCCATCTGCGCCAGCTGCTCAGGCGAGGCGTGGACGACCAGGTCGGGCCCTTCCTCCACCAGCTGCAGGTCGTCGTCGGTGATGAGGCTGGCGATCTCGACGATGGTGTGGCGCGCCGGCTCCAGCCCCGTCATCTCGAGATCGATCCAGGCCAGCATGCGCCGGGCATGCTACCGGCCCCCCTCCGGGTGGGTGGATGGCGGCGCCCTTGTAGTGTCCGACGATGCCGCGCGTGCCCCTGCTGCCGCTCGACGCCGAATTGCCGGCGCCCCGCTATGCCCGCGAGGGGGACGCCGGCGCGGACCTGCTCGCCCGCTGCGACGTGGTGCTGCCCTGCCGGGGTGGGCGGGCCGTCGTCCCGACGGGCGTGGCCGTCGCCATCCCGGAGGGCTATGCGGGGCTCGTGCTGCCGCGCAGCGGCTTGGCCGCCCGCCACGGCCTCACCTGCCTCAACGCGCCCGGGCTGATCGACTCGGGCTACCGCGGTGAGATCCAGGTCGTGCTGGTCAACCACGACCCCGAGCACGACTTCACGGTCGGCCGTGGTGACCGGATCGCCCAGCTGGTCCTCATCAAGGTGGAGCAGGCGGCCTTCGAGACCGTGGGTGAGGGCGGGCTCGGTGAGTCCGAGCGGGGGAGCGGCGGCTTCGGGCACACCGGCACATGACGGGCGGGCAACGAGACGCTAAGAAAGGGTCGGTCATGGAACCGCTCGTCGGCATGGATGCCGCCTTCCTCTCCTTGGAGACTCCGACCACGCCGATGCACATCGGCGTGGCGCTGGTGCTCGACCCGCCCGAGGGTGCTCGCTCCCTCTTCTCGCCCTCGACGCGCTACGCGCAGATACGGCGGGTGATCGAACAGCGACTCCACCTGATCCCCCCGTTCCGTCAGCGCGCCATCAGGGTGCCCTTCGGGCTGCACCACCCGGTGTGGGTCGACGACCCGGAGTTCGACCTCGACGACCACCTGAGCCGGGCCAGCCTGCCCTCGCCCGGAGGGAGGGCCGAGCTCGACGCGTTCGTGGCCGGCGTCATGAGCCGCCAGCTCGACCCCGACCGCCCGTTGTGGGAGATGCACGTGGTGGAGGGGCTCGAGGGGGAACGCACGGCCCTGGTGGCCAAGGTGCACCACGCCATGCTCGACGGGGTCAGCGGAGCGTCCGTGCTGGCGGCGTTCCTCGACGTCACCCCGCGGACCCGGATTGTGGAGTTGCCGCCCGAGTGGGACCCCGCAGCGCTGCCGTCCAACGCGCAGCTGCTGCGCCACGCCGCGTCGTCGTTGGCCCGGCAGCCCGGAACGGCGCTGAGCACGGTGCAGGCGGGTGTGGAGGCGGTGGCGGACCTCGGGATGCACAACCGGGAGCTGGCGGGCCGGGGCGAGAAGTCGCCCCCGGGCTTCTTCGCCGCGCCGCGGACGTCCTTCAACGGCGCCGTCTCGAACCGCAAGCGCTTCGCCGGGCTCTCGGTGCCGCTCGATGACGTGAAGCTCGTGGGCCGGGTCTTCGAGGCCACCGTGAACGACGTGATCCTGGCCTGCGTCTCGGGCGGGCTGCGGCGGCTGTTGGCCTCCCGCGGCGAGCAGGCCGAAGGATCGCTGGTGGCCATGGTGCCGGTGTCGACGCGCGGCGAAGGGGAGACCGGGGAGCTCGGCAACCAGATCTCGGGCATGCTGGTGACCCTCCACGTCGATCTCGAGGACCGAGAGGAGAGACTGCGCGCGATCTCGGGCGACTCATCGAAGACGGTTGTTGACCAGCGATTGCGCCGGGCACGGATCTTCCAAGACGTGCCTCGAGTGCTTGGCCCAACTTTGCTTTCCCTGGCCGGCAAACTCCTCACCACGTTCGGCCTCTTCGAGCGTCTCCCGATGGCGAACGTTATGATTTCGTCCGTTCCGGGGCCGCCCGTGGCGTTGTGGCTCAGCGGCCGGCGCGTCCTGTCCGCGGCGCCCTACGGGCCGCTTCTTGGCTCGATCTCACTCAACATCACCGTGTTGGGTTTTGAGGAGAATTTGGAGTTCGGCCTGCTCGGGTGCGCGGAGCGCATCGCGGACATACAGAGGTTGAGGGACTTGATTGCTGAAGAGTCCGAGGCCCTGATTGCGTCAACTCCCTCGTAACCCTGCTTGGTCGTTGGGGAGACCTGGGCTACACTCGATGTACCTCGCGGACGTAGCTCAGTTGGTAGAGCGCGACCTTGCCAAGGTCGAGGTCGCCGGTTCGAGCCCGGTCGTCCGCTCCACATGGCCCCCGGCGGAGCCGAGTACTCTCGCCGACTTCGCCCTCAATAATCGACTGAGGCGCACGTTAGGACGTGACGAAGAATCCGACGGTTGCGTCGAGCAACGACCTGACAACTTGGTAGAGACCGCGGGCTTCACTCTCACGTGGCCCGGCCACATTGAGCACCGTCCCGGCCTTACGGGCGAAAAGGAACTCCCCCAATGTGCGCTCGGCGTCGGCGGATTCGGGATCCAGGACGAGCAGCGGCCGCTTGAGGACGGTGGCGATGTCCAAAGTCTGAGTCACACCCCTCGAGGACACTGACGTCGGCGTAAAGACGACCGTGGCATGCGCGTCACGTACGTTGAGTGACGTTCGCACCCCGACGTCGCCAGACTGGGTGGGCACGAAGTTGGGGTACCGCTCCAAGAGCCCAGGTGGTTGGTGCAGATCCTCAGCCCATCCATCACGAGGTACCCAGCCGCCGTAGGCCACGCCGTGCTCGATGGCAAAATCTACGGCCGCGCGGTCCGCTCCCGTCTGGCCGCCGCTCAATATCTTGGCGATTAACTGCTCGTGAGGCGTCTCGGTCTCACCCATGAATATCAGAACTCCCGACATCGAATCTAATGGTCGTTACGAGAAAACCCGGCTCGTTCGGCGCCCGTCGCGGTCACCGGAGTCTCGACGCAACTTGTGTCCACGTGCCAGTGAGCGTGTCGTGGTGCCTAATGTGTGCTCGTGAGGCGTCGTGATCCACTCTGAGTTCGAACCGTATTTGCGCGCCGCGCGTGAGAATCCCGAACCTTCGCCGCGTGACGTCTCGCCTGACCAGCGCCGTCAGAACTTCCGCGCAGAGGCATTACGTTTCCGAGGCGACATTCCACTCGACGTTGAGTCGCGCGACATCGCGCTTCCCCTTGAGGGCCGCACTCTCGGCGCTCGCTTGTACGTGCCCGAGATCGACGATCACAGGGCCCTGGTCGTCTACGTCCACGGTGGCGCCTTCGTGATGGGGGATCTCGAGACTCACGACTGGCTGTGCCGCCGACTCGCTCACGATACGCACACGAGATTTCTCGCGGTCGACTATCGTCTTGCCCCCGAGAACCCCTTCCCGGCCGGGCTGGACGACGTGGTGGAGTCTTTGAGGTATGTCTCCGCCCATCGCGGGGAGTTCGCTACGCCCTCCTCTCGACTCGTGGGCATGGGGGACTCGGCCGGGGCCAATCTCGTCACGGTGGCTTCGACGCTCGTGCGTGATGAGCGTCTTGATCTTGCGGCGCAGGTTCTCATCTATCCCACGTTGGGCCCCGAGCTCGTCACGGAGTCCGCGCACCGCTACGGCAAGGGTTATCTCTTGGATCTGGAGTCCTTGGCTTACGACTATGGCCAGTACCTAGGGGAGTTTGGTGACCACACCGATCCTCGCGTCTCGCCGCTGCTCGCCAATGATCTGCGGGGCGTGGCGCCAGCGATCATCGTGGTGGCCGAGTGCGATCCACTGCGCGACGAGGGTGTTGCCTACGCGGGACTCCTCGAGCACTTTGACGTATCTGTCGAACTCCTCGAAGCTGAGGGAATGGTTCACGGCTTTCTAGAAATGGGAGGCGTCGTGCCGGAGGCCCTCGCCATCGTGGACGACGTCGCCGCACACCTCCAACGCGTCGTTGGCCCTAGCGCGTGAACGTTCTCTTTGTCACACTTGATCAGTTCCGGGCTGACACCTACGGCGCGGCGGGCCACCCGTTGGTGCAAACTCCCACCTTGGACCGTCTGGCCAGCGAAGGAGTTCGGCTCTCGCGCCACTACTCCCAAGCGGCGCCCTGCGCCCCGGGACGCGCGGCGCTCTATACGGGCATGTACCAGATGAACAATCGGGTCGTGGCCAACGGCACACCGCTTGCCCGCGGATTCGACAATCTTGCGTACGTTGCTCGGCGCGCGGGATTCGATCCAACGCTCTTTGGCTACACCGATCAAGGACTTGATCCCGCGATCGCTAACGGCGCTGACGATCCGCGCCTCAGTTACTACGACGGAATCCTCCCGGGCTTTTCGGTGGGTCTCTACCTACCCGAGAGCCAAGCGGGCTGGGTCCAATACTTGCGCGAAAGAGGGTACGACGTGCCCAGCGGCTGGCGCGGACTGTGCGAAGGTGAGCCGAGTCGTCCGGCCGATGACTCGTTGAGTGGATTTCTTACGACCCGCTTTTTGGAGTGGCTTGAGTATCAGGAGTCCGGTTGGTTTGCGCACTTGAGCTACTTGCGCCCCCACCCTCCCTACGCGGCGGCGGGGGAGTTCTCTCGGATGTACGATCCGTCAGACGTCGAGTTGCCCATCGCGCCGACGGATCCTTCGCGTCGTCATCCCCTTCACCGGGCGGCGCTGGACTGGCCCCAGGTTGCTGCTCCCCGCGACGAGGGCGACATGCGCCGACTCAAAGCGCAGTACTTCGGCATGATCAGCGAAGTCGATAGTCAGCTTGCCCGGGTGGTCGCGGGTATTGAAGCGCGTGGCGAATGGAACGACACCCTGGTCGTGGTCACTTCAGATCACGGCGAGCAGCTTGGAGATCACGGGTTACTCGAAAAAATGGGTTTCTTTCCTCAGAGCTACCACATCATCGGTATCTGGCGAGACCCTCGGGCTCCGGGTGGGCGGGTCATCGCCAACTTCACTGAGAACGTTGACTTACTCGCGACTCTCTCCGACGCGCTCGGAGTCGAAGAGCCCGTCCAGAGCGACGGTGTGTCATTGGCGCCATTAATGCGGGGCGAGGACGTCTCGTGGCGTCGCGCTGCACACTACGAGTGGGACAGTCGCTTCATGCTGCTCAACGCCGGGGCGAGCCCCAAGAGGGCCACCCTGGCACGGCGCAATCTCGCGGTGTCCGTCGGCGAAGATATCGCCTTCGTCCAGTTTGGAGACGGGTCGATGAAGTGCTTCGACATTGCTAGTGATCCCACGTGGCGCACGGAGTGCGAGGATCTCGAACGAGTGCTGGAGGCGACGCGCGAACAACTGCTCTGGCGCCAGGAACATCTTCGTCACGATCTCACCGACATGTTGCTCAGCCCTGATCGCAAGGGTCGATGGCCCAGTGAGCTTCGTCTCGAACTATCGCAGGCCCCGTCGTAGCGTCTCCAAGAGCATCAGGTAGGCGTCCTCCGCATCCGAAGCAAAGTTGACGCTGTGCATGTCGAGTGAGACGTAACCGTGGCACGCCGCCCAGATGACCTGCGCGGCGTCACTCGGACGCGAATGAACGAACAGTCCCGCTGCCTGACAGCGCTCCACGATCGCGACGAGCGCGTGAAAGGTTTGAGCGGCAATCTGAGCGCTGGCGGGGGAGGGCTCAAAGTTTCGGAACGTTTGGAGAAACATGATGCGGTACAGTCCGCGATTTTCGAGGGCGAAACGGCGGTACGCCAGTCCTGCACTGAGGAAGTCACCCTCGACGTCTCCACTGTGGCGGGTGATGGCTTTTCGCAGCATTTCGAAGCCGCGGTTCCAGAGTTCCTCGATGACGCCGTTCACCCCACCGAAGTGGTTGTAGATCGCCATCGGCGCAACATTCGCGCGCTTGGCGATTGCTCGCACGGTGAATCCGTCAAGTCCCTCGTCGTCGAGGATGGACACCGCCGCGTTCAAGACCTCGGGCGCAATCAGTAGGGAGGGGGTTCGGCTATTTGGCATCATTGACAAGTATAGAACACCGTACTACTATAATGGAACATTGTTCCATAGGAGAATCCAGATGCCCGACTCAGCTCGCGATCGCCGCTGGTGGATCCTCTCGGTGTTGTGTCTTGTCGTTCTGATCGTGGTCATTGATAACACAATCGTGAATGTCGCACTTCCGGTGATTTCGCGTGACCTTCACGCATCGAACTCATCTCTTCAGTGGATCGTTGACGCGTACTCCCTGCCCTTTGCGGGTCTGCTGTTGGCCGGAGGCGGGATGTCGGATCGTCTTGGTCGAAAACTGGTCATGCAGATTGCCCTTACGTGTTTTGGAGGGTTCTCGCTCCTGGCCGCGTTTTCGAACAGCGTGCCCACGTTGCTGGCCGCGCGTGCGCTCATGGGCGCATCGGTCGCGTTCATCTTTCCCGCCACTCTCTCAACTCTGACCGTGGCATTCGACGACCTCAACGAGCGGGCGAAGGCGTTCGGCATCTGGGGCGCCGCGAGCGGCGTGGCAATCGCCATCGGACCCGTGGTGGGCGGTCTTTTGCTTGTCCACTTTTGGTTTGGCTCCATCTTCTTGATCAACGCACCACTTGTCTTCATTGCCGTGCTGGCGTCGAATCTTGTGGTTCCAGAGTCAAAGAGCCCGGTGCGACGGCGCATCGATCTCACGGGGCTCGTCCTTGGCACTGTGGGCATCACGTGTCTCACCCTTTCCATAATTGAAGGTCCGTCGTGGGGTTGGCGCAGCGCAACGACGCTCGCGATGTTCGTGGCGGCGTTCGTAACCTTGCTGGGATTTGTGCTACATGAGATGCGTCGAGATGGCCCGCTCCTCGACGTACGCATCTTTAGCAACCGCGTCTTTTCGGCGGCGGCGGGGGCGGTGGCGACCAACTATTTCGCCCTTTTTGGTTTTATCTTTCTCATTACCCAGTACTTCCAGTTGATTCGGGGCTACTCCGCGCTCTCAGCTGGTGTGCATACGTTGCCGTTCGCGGCGGTGGTGATGGTAACCACGCCGCTGGGCGCGATGGCGGCCCTTCGTCTGGGAGCTCGATACGTCGTCGCGGGGGGGCTTCTCATTACGGGCGGCGCTTTGGTGTGGGGTGGATCGATCACTGCGCACGCGGCATACCTCGGTCCGGTGATCGCGATGATGATGATCCTGGCCGTGGGGTTCTCGCTGGTGAACGCGCCCTCAACAGCCGCACTGATGAGCACGCTGCGACCAGACCAGGTCGGTGCGGGAGCGGCGGTGAATGAAACAACACGCGAACTGGCCGGAACGATGGGCGTGGCCGTCGTCGGTTCGGTTTTTTCGTCTCTCTTCGGCCCGGGTGTTCGC
>DATJUR010000016.1:0-4669 GCA_035502215.1 Acidimicrobiales bacterium
CCTGGATCGCCTCTTCGGTCACCTTGACCGCCGTTTCGCTGGCAAAGAGCTTGGACATGGAACCTTCGCCACTCGTAAAGGGCTTGTTGGTGGCGGCCATCCACGCGGCGCGCCAGATGAGAAGCCGCGACGCGTCCACGCTCACCTTCATGTTGGCAAGTTTGAAGGCGATGGCCTGGTTCTCGATGATGGCCCGGCCGAACTGCTTGCGTTCCTTTGCATAGTCCAATGCAAACTCGTAGGCCGCACGTGCGATGCCCAGGGCCTGTGCGCCTACCGCCGGGCGCGTCGCTTCGAAGGTGGCCATGGCGGCTTGACTGGAAGCGCGCTTGCCCTCGCGCACGCGTGCGAGTTTTTCGTCTAGTTTCTCCTTGCCGCCGAGCAAACACAGTCCCGGCACACGACAGTCCTCCAGAACGACTTCGGCGGTGTGACTGGCCCGGATGCCCATCTTCTTGAACTTCTGGCCCATGGAAAGCCCGGGCGTGCCCTCAGGAATGATGAAGGACGCCTGACCCCTGGCTCCCAGGGTTGGATCGACCGAGGCCACGATGACGTGCACGTTGGCGATCCCGCCATTGGTGATCCAGGTCTTGGTGCCATTGAGGACCCACTCGTCACTCGCCTCGTCGTAGACCGCCCGGGTACGCAGCGACGACACGTCACTTCCGGCATCGGGCTCCGACACCCCAAAGGCCGCGATCTTCACGTCATCGGGGGTGCCGTAGCACTGAGGAATCCATTCGATCTGCTGTTCGCGCGTGCCGTTGGACAAGATGGCCGCCACCCCGAGGCTGGTGCCCATGAGCGACATGCACAGTCCGGCGTCTCCCCAGGCGAGTTCCTCCAGGGCAATCATCATCGACAGACCCGTGGGATCGGCGACCGCGTTCATCATGAAGTCCAGACCGTAGACCCCGAGTTTGGCGGCCTCCTGGATGAAGGCCCAGGGCGTCTCTTCGCGCTCGTCCCACTCGGCGGCAATCGGGCGCATCTGCTGTTCGGCAAATCCGTGGACCCAGTCGCGCAACGAGATCTGGTCGTCGTTGAGATCCATCGAGAAGTCGCTCATGTCACACCTTGGCTTCGTTAACTTACTTACCGGTAACCAAGGTACCGCAGCGACGCGTACAACGAACAACCGCCGCCCACTGGCGGCGGTTGTTCCTCAAGAAAGGCGGTGGTTAGGCGAGTATGACGCGCTTAGCCAAGGGACCACGGTCACCGGGTTCGATATCGAACTCTACGGCCTGTCCCTCAACGAGCGTCCGACGACCCTCGCCTTGAATCTCCGAGTAGTGAACAAAGACGTCGGGCTGGCCATCGACGGCGATGAACCCCCAGCCCTTTTCGTCGTTGAACCACTTGACGGTTCCTGCAGCCACTGTGGGCCTCCTTATTGCTTCAAACGTCCGGAATACCGGCTTTTGGAGGGAACCACAACGGCAACCTCACGCGCAACGCTACTTGGTGGATAGTTGCAAAGACAAGAAGAATTAGGGGCGCCGTATGGCCGTTCCGGCCGGCCCGTCCTCGACGATCCAGCCCTTGTCCACCAGGACCTGGCGGAGTCGGTCGGCCTCGGCCCAGTCCGACGCGGCCCGAGCCACGTCGCGCTCTTGAACCAGGCGATGGCTCTCGCTGTCGACCTCATGGGTCCCCGCGAGAAGGGCTAAGCCCATCGCGCCAAAGAGGACGTTGATGGACTGGGCGAGGCGCCGCGCGGCGACGGCGCGCCCGGTATCGGCCGCGGCGTGCGCGGCGCTCACCGCCTCAAAGAGCTCGGCGAGCGCCTGGGGGGTGTTCAGATCATCGTTCATCAGTGCACTCACCCGCTCAAAGAGTTCAAGGGACTCCTCTTCCCAGGCGTGCGAGGACGCGACTTCAAAGTGCGATCCACCAAGTACCGGCAACTCGAAGCGACGTGCGAGGCTATCGAGGCGCGCCAACGCGCGCTCGGCGTCCGCGATGATCTCACGGGTGACCTCAAGGGGCGACCGGTAGTGCGAGCGCAGTACCAAGAGCCGGTACGCGCGCGGATCGGTACTCTCTAGCAGTTCGGTGAGCGTGGTGAAATTGTTCAACGACTTGCTCATCTTTTCCCCACCCACCATGACCGAGCCGTTGTGGTCCCAGTGGCGAGCGAAGACCCGCTGAGCCGCGACGGCTTGGGCTCGTTCGTTCTCGTGGTGAGGAAACTTGAGATCGAGCCCGCCGGTGTGCAGATCGAAGTTCTCCCCCAGTAGGTCAAGCGACATCACCACGCACTCGGTGTGCCAGCCGGGCCGGCCCTCGCCAAAGGGAGCTGGCCAGGACGGCTCACCGGGTTTGGCGTTCTTCCACAGGGCAAAGTCCAGCGGCGAGTGCTTTTCGTCGTTGCCTTCAATCCTGGCACCTGCGCGCAGCGTATCGAGGGGTTGACCAGCCAAAAGACCGTAGTCGGGTACCGACGAGACGTCGAAATACACGCCGTCACTGGTCTGGTAGGCGACGCCACGTTCGAGGAACGAGCCGATGAGTTCAATCATCTGGGGGATGTAGTCGGTGGCGTGGGGCACGTCGTCGGGTTCGGCGATGCCCAGACGACCCATCGCCTCGAACCACTCGTGCTCGTACTGCTTGACCACGTCGACTTCGCTGCGATCCTCGTCAGCCGCGCGCGCGATGATCTTGTCGTCCACGTCGGTGATATTCGAGACGTAGTGCACCCTCAGCCCCACGAAGGTAAACCAGCGACGCGCCACGTCCCACACCAGGGAGAAGCGACCGTGGCCGAGATGGGGCAAGTAGTCCACCGTGGGCCCACACACGTACATCGAGACTCGCCCAGGGGATCGCAAGACGAGGTCGCGCACCTCGCCACGGGCCGTGTCGTAGAGGCGAATCACTGTTCTAAACTACGCCAACCATGCCTGATGCTTCGACGCCAATGTCCTTTTCTGTGCCCGAAAAACCCACGATCGATGGCCTCGAAGCCACCTGGACGGCCCGCTGGGACGAACAGGGAACGTATCACTTCAACCCCGCGACCAGCCGCGAGGACGTCTTTAGCATCGACACCCCACCGCCCACCGTCTCGGGGGAGTTGCACATCGGGCACGTCTTTAGCTACACCCAGGGAGACGTCGTCGCCCGATTCTGGCGAATGCGCGGCAAGAATGTCTTCTACCCCCTGGGCTGGGATGACAACGGCGTGCCCACCGAGCGGCGCGTCGAGAACTACTACGGGGTGCGTTGTGACCCATCTCTGCCCTACGACCCACACTTTTCGCCCCCCGAGAGGCCCGACGAGAAGCACAAACTCCCGATAGGCCGGCGCAACTTCGTGGGGCTGTGCGAAGAACTCACCAAGATCGACGAGCAGGCCTTTAAGCACCTCTTTCGCACGCTCGGCCAGTCCGTGGACTGGTCGACCGAGTACACCACGGTGGGTAGCTTTGCCCGCGGCGTTTCGCAAAAGGCCTTTCTGCACATGCTCGAGCGCGGCGACGTCTACCTGCGCGTCGCCCCCACGCTGTGGGACGTGGATTTTCGCATGGCGGTCTCACAGGCCGAACTCGAAGATCGCGACCAACCCAGCGCCTACCACCGCATCGGTTTTGCCCGCGTGGGCACCGAGGGCACCATCGAAGTCGACACGACCCGGCCCGAACTACTCGCGAGCTGCGTGGCGGTGGTCGCTCACCCCGAGGACCCGCGCTTCATCGACCTCTTTGGGACCTACGTGCGCACGCCCCTGTTTGGCGTCGAGGTTCCCGTCGTGGCCCACGAGTTGGCCGATCCCGAAAAGGGCACGGGAGCGGCCATGGTCTGCACGTTCGGTGACACGACCGACGTCACGTGGTGGCGCGACTTGGACCTGCCCACACGCAGCCTGATCGGCCGTGACGGTCGTTTCCTTGCCGCCGACTTCACCTCGGCGGAGTTCCCCAGCCGGGACCCTGGCACTGCCCAGCGTCACTACCAGGCCCTCGAGGGCCGCACCGTCAACCAGGCGCGCAGCGCCACCGTGGAGGCGCTACGCGCCGAGGGATATCTCGTCGGCGAGCCCCGCGAGATCACCCATCCCGTCAAGTTCTACGAGCGCGGTGAGCGCCCCTTGGAGATCGTGTCCTCGCGCCAATGGTTCGTCAGGACCCTTGAGCACCGCGGCGAACTCCTCGCCCGAGGCGACGAGTTGCACTGGGTGCCGGATTTCATGCGCCATCGCTACCGCTCCTGGGTGGAGGGTCTCAACACCGACTGGAACATCTCTCGCCAGCGCTACTTCGGTGTCCCCTTTCCCATCTGGTACCCGATCGACGAAGCGGGCGAGGTCGACTTCGACTCTCCCCTCACACCTCCCGAGGAGCTTCTCCCCATCGACCCGTCCTCCGACGCGCCCGAGGGATACGACGAGTCCCAGCGTGACCAGCCCGGCGGATTTACCGGTGACCCCGACATCATGGACACCTGGGCCACGAGTTCGCTCTCACCCCAGATCGCCGGACACTGGGGTACCGAACTCTTCGAGCGCGTCTTTCCCATGGACCTACGCCTCCAGGCTCACGAGATCATCCGGACCTGGCTGTTTGCGACGGTCGTTCGCAGTCACCTGGAGTTCGATTCCCTGCCGTTTAGAAACGCCCTGATCTCGGGTTGGATCCTCGACCCCAACCGCAAGAAGATG
>DATJUR010000017.1:0-7245 GCA_035502215.1 Acidimicrobiales bacterium
CCAGGTCGCTAGTGAGGACCTCGCCGCGCTCATCGAGGAGTCTCTTCAGCGCTCCCCCGACGCTCACCAACACAAAGTCGGTCACGCTGGCTCCGCGAGCCTTCGCGGCGCGCTTGACGTCAGCCAATGAAACTCGGGTACGCAGGAACGTCTTTTCGATCCCCGCCGTTCCGTTCAGCGACGTTCGCTTGGCCTCGAAGATCGACGGCTGGTCGGGTGTCGCGTGTCGACGCCCGTGTACCGCCACCACGCTCGCCAGGGCGCGCACGATCTCGTAGGAACGACCACCCCATGACGCGAGGCTCTCCAGCACCCGCGAGGGCTGCTCGCGGAGACGAGTTAGACCCTCACGAAATAGACCGAGCGAGGTAGTGACGGTGGATTCCTCCCCGTCGACTTCCACTCGCGCTTGCGGCGCACGAATCTCGGGCGAGATGTCGAAGAAGTTGGCGATGGTCTCGGCGAAGGAGACCCCGTCGGCCAGCGCGTGGTGCATCTTGACGACGACGACCGCTCGGCCATCGTCGGTACCCTCAATAACCAGTAGCTGCCAGGCGGGGCGTTGAGCGGACAGGCTCCGCGAGAGAAAATCCGACACGAGTTCGTCGAGTTGTTGGGCACTGCCGGGCAGTGGTAACGCCACCCGCACAACGTGTCGGTCGAGATCGAAACGGTCGTCCTCGACCAGGATCGGCCAGGTCATGTCAAAGGGAGCGCGTACCACTCGCTGGGTCAGAACCGGTATTTCGTGAAGGCGCTCGGCGATCACGGATCTGATCTCCTCAAAACGTATGGCTGGATCCTCATCGCGTCCTTCGAGTTCGATCACCGCGCCGATGTTCATCGACGTGCCAGGGTTCTCGAGCAAAATGAAGGCGCTGTCGAGAGGGTCGAGGAATTTGGTCATCGACCCGAGCTACCGAAGCCACCCTCGCCGCGCGTGGCCTCAGGCAGATCATCGACCACCGTAAAGACGCTCTGTTCGACCGCCATCACGACGAGTTGGGCGATGCGATCGCCCTTGGTGATCTCGTAATCGTGTTCGGGATCAAGGTTTACGAGCGCGACTTTCACCTCGCCGCGGTAGCCCGGATCGATGAGACCCGGCGCGTTCGCGCACGTCACGCCGTGGCGCGAGGCCAGTCCGCTGCGCGGCAGGACAAACCCGCCGTGGCCCTCGGGGATCGCCACGGCCAGGCCGGTCGGCACCATCGCACGCCCGCCCCCGGCGCGAAGAACGCACGACTCCACCGCCACGAGGTCGCACCCCGCGTCGCCCTCGTTGGCGAAGAGCGGTATGACCGCGTCGGGGTGAAGTCGCTTCGTGAGAATTTCCATAGCCGGAAGGCTACACAGGCCCACCCGCACTCGATTAAGTAGTGTCGTCTCGTGCTCGCCTGGATGGATCTCGAAATGACTGGTCTCGAACCGGAGCGACACGTGATCGTCGAGATCGCCACCTTGCTCACCGACGATCACCTCACCATCGTCGCCGAAGGTCCCGACCTCGTAATTCACGCCACCCCCGAGCAACTAGCGGAGATGGGTGACTACGTGACGGCGATGCACACCAAATCGGGCCTCCTGCCAGCGATCGTCGCCTCGAGCATCACCGTCGACGAGGCTCAACGCCAAACTTTGGATTTCCTCAAGGCCCACATTGGCGAGGCCCGATCGGTACCTCTGTGCGGCAACTCGATTGGTACCGACCGTCGTTTTCTTCAGGAGTACATGCCTGAACTCGAGGCGTTCTTCCACTACCGCAACGTCGACGTGTCGACTATCAAGGAGTTGGCGAAACGCTGGTATCCCGGCTCGCTCGCTAGCCAGCCCGAAAAGGACTCGGCGCACCGCGCCCTGGACGACATCAAGGAGTCGATCAACGAGCTCGTGCACTACCGAGACACGCTGTTTCAACCGATCGAGACGACCGCCTAGCGCGCGATGAGCGACCACGCCATCAGCCTGCAAGAAGCCGACGCGCTCTTGACCGCCCCCGGACAGATGTTCGAGACGGAGCGGACGATCGTCAAAGGCATCGAGATGACCGTGTGGAAGAACGCCCCCTCGAGCCTGCGCCAGATGCTCGACGTGTCCCTCGGCCACGGAGATCTCGAGTTCTTGATCTACGAAGATCAGCGCTACACGTTCCGCGAGCACTACGCCATCGTGTCCACCCTCGCTCACCGGCTCGTCGAGTACGTCCACAAGGGCGACCGAGTGGCGATCGCGTCTCGTAATCTGCCCCAGTGGTCGATGGCATTTTGGGCCGCCGCGGTCATCGGGGCCATCGTCACGCCGCTCAATGCGTGGTGGACGTCCGACGAACTCGCCTACGGACTAGGCGACTCGGGATCGTCTCTGCTCTTCGTCGACGCCGAGCGACTGGATCGCATCTACGGGCTGATCGATGACCTGCCCGCTCTGAAGGCCATTGTCGTGCTGGGCGATCCGGCCCGGCCCGTCGAACTGCGCCGCCACGATCGTGTCCCCATCGTTACCTTCGAAGAGTTCCTCGGTGAGATCGAGCGTGACACGCCACCCGACGTGGACCTCGCGCCTGACGACGACGTCACCATGTTTTACACCTCGGGTACGACCGGACACCCTAAGGGGGCGGTGGGTTCGCATCGCAACGTCATCACCAACTTCATGAACCTCTCCTTTGGTGCCTATCGCGGCGCGTTGCGCGCGGGGGTAACGCCCGATCCAAAGGCGCCCGGCGCCCAGAGCATTGGCCTCTTGAACGTACCCTTCTTCCACGCGACGGGCTGTTTTGCCGCGCTGGTACCCAGTGCATTTGCGGGATCGAAGATCGTGCTGATGCATCACTTCGACGCGGGCCAAGCGTTAGCGGTCATCGAGCGTGAGCGAGTCACCACCATTGGCGGCGTACCGACCGTCGCAATGCAGATCATCGATCACCCGGACTTTGCACGTTACGACACCTCCAGCGTCACCAATATCGCCTACGGGGGGGCGCCCGCACCGCCGGAGCTAGTGAGCCGTTTGCGGGCCAGCTTTCCGCTGGGACTGCCGAGTAACGGCTACGGGCTCACTGAAACCTCCGCGGCCCTCGCCTCCAATCCCGGACTCGACTACGTCAACAAGCCGGCCAGTTGCGGACCTTGCTATCCCGTCAACGAGGTGGCGGTCGTACCCGAGGACTACGTGGGCGAGTTCCCGGGAGACGAACTACCTCGTGGTCCCGAGGTTCTCGGCGAGCTGTGGGTGAAGGGACCCAACGTGATCCGAGAGTACTGGAACAAGCCCGAGGCGACAGCTCGCACCTTTACGAAAGAGGGGTGGCTACGCACAGGTGACATCGCGCGCATCGACAACGACGGGTTCATCTTCATTGTGGACCGCGCCAAAGACATGATCATTCGCGGTGGCGAAAACGTCTACTCGGTGATCGTTGAGGCCGCTATCTTCGAGCACCCCGACGTCCAAGACTGCGCCGTGATCGGCGTACCCCACCCCACCCTCGGCGAAGAGGTCGCCGCCGTCGTCGTGTTGCGCCCGGGTCGAGTGATGAACGCCGAAGAGGTCGCGCGCCACGTGGCCGCTCGCCTCGCCAAGTTTGAGGTGCCGACCACGGTGATTTTCCGGTCCGAGCCACTGCCGCGCAATCCTCAGGGCAAAGTCCTCAAGCGCGAACTGCGCGACTCACTCGCCTAGCGCTGGCCCGTACGGGAGTATGCGGTCCTCTCGCCGGCCTGTGAAACTGATGTCGTGACGAACACACCAGTGCCGACGATCGCCGCCTTTGACCTCGACGGGACCTTGAGCAACGGCGGCAGTGTCTTTAAGTGGCTGCGCTTCCTGCGAGGAGACCGAGCTACCTACATCGCCAGCGCCTCTCTCGCGCTTCCTCTGCTCGTGGGCGCGATTCGCTCGGGCCGTTGGGCCGATCGGGCCAAGGAGCGCCTCTTTCACAAACTGCTCGCGGGCCTGGATCTCACGGAGGTACGCGATCGGTCGCGCATCTTCGCCGTCGAGCACTTCGAGCGCCACGGACGCCAGTCGATGCTCAGTCGTCTGCGCTGGCACCTCCAGCAGGGTCACAGCGTGGTGCTCGTGTCGGCCTCTCCCCAGATCTACGTCGACATGGTGGCAGAGATGCTCGAGACGGCCGGTGGACTTGGCACTCGTCTAGCGGTCGACGCCCGCGGCCGACTGACCGGCAGTTACCTGGGCCAGAACTGTCGGGGCAAAGAAAAGATGCGTCGACTAGCCGAGTGGATCGAAGAAACCCACCCGCACGTCACGCCAATTGTGTACGCGTACGGCAACTCCCGAGGCGATCGGCGGATGCTGGGCGCGGCCACATTCCCCTTCAACGTGGGCCGCCTTGGTCGACTCGGGGCGCTTCGGCGCTTTCCGCGTGCGCGCCACGGCCACTTCCCCGAGGAGCCAACGAGCCCGAACTCGCCTACTCCTGACGAATAGTGGCGCCCAGCTCGACGATGCCACCTTCGCGCCCGTCGTACGTGACCTGCAAGGTGGCGGCGCGTTCACTCCAGGCCACCACGTTGTGGCCGAGCGGGTCGGTCACACCCACATTGAGGTCGTAGACCCCGTCGAGGAGCGGTACGTGCGAGAGATCGACAACCACGTGGTTGTGCCCCGGCGTGAGGTTGATCGGCGCGCCCTGAGCGTCGCTACGACTCACCAGTGTCCCGTTGTGGGTGAAGAGCTCGATCACGAAGTTGCCGCTGTAGGCGTTCTGGGAGACGACGCTCACGTCGAGGTGCAGGCCCGCACCACTTTTGACGTCGAAGGAACCTGAGGGAGTCGAGACCGACTCGATACGCACGGTGCCGAGCAGGTGAGAAGGGTCGTGTTCAACGGCGTCGGCCATGAGATGTTCGCGAAAGATGCGAAGTGAGTCGCGCGTGGCCCCGTCGGCGATCATGTGGCCACCGTCGAGGACAATCGCGCGGTCACAGAGTGCGCGTACCTGGTCGGCGTTGTGGGTCACGAGCAGAATCGTGCGACCCTCCTGTTGAAAGCGGCGAATACGGTCCACGCACTTAGCCTGGAATCGCTCATCGCCCACGGCGAGAACTTCATCGACCACCAGGATGTCGGGATCGACGTTGACCGCCACCGCGAAGGCCAGTCGCACGTACATGCCGCTCGAGTAGAACTTCACCTGGGTGTCGATGAACTGTTCGATTTCACTGAAGGCGACCACGTCGTCAAAGATGCCGTCGACCATCTTGCGCGAAAAGCCCAGCATCGCTCCGTAGAGGTAGACGTTGTCGCGCCCGGACAGCTCGGTCTGGAAGCCCGCGCCGAGTTCGAGGAGCGCGGCCAGGCTGCCCCTCAGGCGAATCTCCCCCGCCGACGGCTTGAGCACCCCACAGATGCACTTGAGCAGTGTGGACTTTCCCGACCCGTTGTGGCCGACGATGCCCAGCGTCTCGCCCTCAGAGACGTTGAAGTTGATGTTGTTAAGCGCGTCAAAGACTTCGGTTGTTCCAGAACGCGGATGCAGTAGGCGTTCCTTGAGTGACTGATGTCGCTCGTGGTGGATCTTGAAGTTCTTCGATACGCCCTCGACCGCGATGACCTCCACCATCTAGAGCACCGACTCGAAATCACCCTCGAGGCGCCCAAAAATCGCCTCGGCGACGAAGAACGCCACGACCGAGAATCCGAGCAGCACCGCGTTCAGGATCAGAAATTTTCCGTATGACCAGGTCGGGAGCACATCGATCAACGGATGCGGGGCCACGGTGGAATGCACAATCGTGCTGACGTAGAAGACGCGCTGAAAGGTCACCACAATCAAGGTGATCGGGTTCAAGAAGTAGATCCAGGTCAGCCCGTGACGTTGAAGGTGTGGTGCGATGGCGTGGGAGTACGAGTAGACGATCGGGGTCATCCAGAACCACAGTTGTAAGAGCACCTCCATGAGGTGCTTCATGTCGCGCAGGTAGACGTTGATCGCCGACATCACGACTGCGAGCGCCGCAGTGAAGAAGTAGAGCGAGAGGAACGAGATCGGCAGGATGGTCACGAACTTCCACGCCGGCGCGTGCTGAACGGCGGCGACGAAGATAATCAGTACCGAGAGTTGGACGACAAAGTACACCACGGCGGCACCGACGTTGGAGAGTGCCAGGATCTCGCGCGGGAATGACACCTTCTTCACGAGCGCCGCCCGGTCGACGATCACGCCCGTGGCCGTGTTCACTGAGTTCTGGAACATATTCCACACCACGAGACCCGAAAACAGGTAAATCACGAAGTTGGGATAGCCGTTCTTCAGGAAGATCGAAAAGACCAAGTAGTACACGCCTAGGGTGAAGGCCGGGGACACCATGGACCAGAAGAGCCCGAGGGTCGAGTTCTTGTACTTGATGCGGATGTCCGAGACGACGAGTCCGAGAAGTAATTCGCGCCGAGCCCACAGGTTCGCGAGTCTCGTCGTCAGTGGCACCCGCGCGCTAACGACCCGTACCGGTAGCTCCCCCGGTGAACGAGATCGCAGGCCCTCCCCGGGGGCGTGACTCACTAGACCCCTTGGCGAAGGGCCGAACGCTCGATCACTGCGTCGATGAAGCCATAGTCCAGTGCCTCTTGCGCCGTGAACCAGCGGTCGCGGTCCGAGTCGGCTTCGATGCGCTCGACGGGCTGGCCGGTGTGAAACGAGATGCGCTCGGCCAACGTCTTTTTCATGTAGATGATCTGCTCGGCCTGGATCGCGATGTCCGAGGCCTGACCCTGCATGCCGCCCATGGACGGCTGGTGCATGAGGATGCGGCTGTGCGGCAGCGAGAACCGCTTACCGGGAGTGCCGGCGCACAGGAGAAACTGGCCCATGGAGGCCGCCATTCCGATGCAGATCGTGCGAACGTCACAGTTCACGTACTGCATCGTGTCGTAGATCGCCATGCCATCGGTGACCGATCCACCGGGCGAGTTGATGTAAATACTGATGTCCCGATCTCGATCTTCGGCCTCGAGCAACAGAAGTTCGGCGCAAATGCGATTCGCCATGTCCTGGTTCACCTCCGAGCCCAAGAACACAATGCGCTCTCGTAGGAGGCGCTGGTTGAGGTCGTTTGCGCCGTCGTAGGTCATCCGGGAGTTAATCATTGGACCAATCTACCGTGCGAGACCCGAAACTTCGGCCTTCGCGCCCTAGAGTGGAGACGCTCGCGGGCGTGGCGGAATTGGCAGACGCGCTGGTTTTAGGTACCAGTTCTTCGGAGTGTGGGTTCGAGTCCCTCC
>DATJUR010000018.1:0-6832 GCA_035502215.1 Acidimicrobiales bacterium
GGATTGGTGGTCGTGGTGGTTACCGGCGGCTTGGTCGTCGTGGTGGTTGCTGGTGGCTTGGTCGTCGTGGTGGTTGCCGGCGGCTTGGTGGTTGTGGTGCTGGACGAGGGAGTTGTGGTCGTAGCACCCGACGAAGGACTAGTCGTCGAGGTCGCCGACGAAGGATTCGACGTCGAAGTGCTTGACGAAGAATACGAGGACGACGGCAAAGAGGTCGTCGCGCCGCCCGATGTTGGTGAGGTCGTGGATGACAGAAGAGTCGTCGCCGTCCCAGGCTTTGCCGTCGTTGTGGACCCCGGGGAAGAGATAGCGAACGTAGTTGTCGAGTCGCTTCCGCTTTTGGCGTGCGGGGGGTCGCCAGCTGCAGCGACCGACCCGACAGCATCGCTGGGGTGGGCGTGCATCAACGCCAAGCCGCCCGCGGCTGTGGTGCCGAGCACTACCGATCCCGCCACAAGGGCCGCCTGAGAACCGGTGGCGACGACGTTGCCGATATTGCTCAACTGGCTGGCGAAGGGTATGTCAAATAGCCAAGCAAGCGGGCCGATGACCCAGCGCTGGCGACCCACCGAAATGTTAAGGAACGCTCTCACGATCGCAGGATCAAACTGAGTTCCCGCGCATCGAGTGAGCTCGGTACGCGCGTCTTTTGGCGACATGGCACTCTTATACGAGCGGATGGCGGTCATCACCTCAAAGGAGTCAGCGACTGCGACGATCCGCGCACCGAGGGAGATTTGGTCGCCGGAGATTCCGTAGGGGTACCCGGTGCCATCGAAGTTCTCGTGATGCTGCTCAACCGCTAGACCCCACTCTCCGAGCCACGGGATCAACGGCTCAATCATTCGCTTGCCTTCGAGCGGATGGCGGTGAAGGATCTCCCACTCCTCTGAAGATGGCTTTCCCGACTTGTTGAGAATCTTGACATCAACGGAGATCTTCCCGATGTCGTGCAGTAGGGCGGACCATCTCAATCGGTCACGGTCGGACTGAGGCAGTCGAAGTTCGTCCGCGATGAGGTCGGTATAGGCGCGAACACGTTCGGAGTGACCGCGCGTCTTTCGATCATGAGAGCTCAGCGCTGTGACCATCGCGAGAATCTGGGTCGCGGTCTCGACTGGCTCGCGATGGCCCGACTGGTCGAGTCCGTGGACATAGCGGTCGAGTTGGCGAGTTGACCCAGAACGCCACGCGACGGCAAAACGAGAGGGGGCGCGGTCGGGAAACAAGAGCGACATTCTCAAAAGGCTGGCCAGCGGCAAGAGAGGGCGCGCTAGTCGCTCTCCCAGAATGGCTGCAATCCACGCAATGATTAAGATTCCCACCCACCAAAAAGCCCTCGCCCAGTCAGTAGTGGGATGGGGAAGCAGTTTCGACGCGCAGAAGACCGCCGCGATCGACAGAGCAATGGGAATGGCGAACGACAGGGCGGAAACGAGAACGCCCGTGCGCGAGTGCGCCAACCACCGGTCACTTTGGCCCTGTTCCGACACGTGAAAAGTCTAAAGACCAGGGAAATCTAAACCCGTTATTTGGACTCGATTTGTTATAGCCCGCGCCAGTGCCTCGTCAACACAAAGAATGGCTCCCAGAGCAGGACTCGAACCTGCAACCTAGCGATTAACAGTCGCTTGCTCTGCCAATTGAGCTATCTGGGAATGCAACGAAAAGCCTAGTTACGTTATCACCCGAGGCCGACCTCACTGCTGGGCAAACCACTCTTGTAGTCGCTTCGCCTCGGGGCTTTCACGAACCGCTCGGCGGCTCCGGTCGATCCTTTTGGCCATCCCTTGACGCGTGATCCCGTACAGCTTGGCAATCTCGTCGATAGACATTGTCTTGAACGTATATTGCCAGAAGGCATCGAAGTCGTCTCCCGTCAGGCGACGAAGTTCCTCGATCACCCAGGCGGGAGCATCGCTGGGATCGTTCGACAAGCGAGGGTCGGCGACCTCATCTAGTTCAACCGACGCGTAGCGCCGCGACTGGAGTTCTCGGCTGAGTTGCACCACTTCGTGCGCTTTGGCTTGCGAAATCTTGAGGGCCTGGGCCAACTCACGCTTGGTGAAGGTCTTGGTTGGGTTCGAACGCTGGAGCCTTTGGTACTGCAAGATCAGGCGCATCTCCGCGTCACTCAAGCCCGCTTGTTGTTGGACGGCTTGATTCACCAACTTGGTTATCCAGTAGTTCGCGTACGTGGCGAAACGATTCCCCTTTTCGGGATCGAAGCGTTGCAGTGCGTTGACCAGTCCCTCGACCCCCGCAGCCTCAAGGTCCTCGTTATAGAAGTGATATCCCCGCTCCTGGACTCGCGCCCTCACCAGTCCGAAAGTCGCTCGCAGCAGGGTCGACTCGGCCTCTTGTCCCTCCTGGCGAGCGCGCAGAAGACGCAGGCGCTCGGGCGAACCTTCGAGCCCACTCATCTTCGCGAGCTGCGCGCTCGCGCGGCGCCCTTCTTGGATGATCGGATAGAGAGCCCGCTCCTCGTCTGCGCCCAGTGGCGCCAGCATCGCCATGGCGCCGATGAAACCGCGCGTTCCCTTGCTCACGAGGACTTAAGTGACGCGCGTTCAAGTAGCCACGCGCGAAGGTCCCGCTCTGCGGTCTCACCCTGGGCTGTCTCGAGCAGTTGCACGCGCTCTTCGACGTCGCGGTCAATGGCGATGGCGACGTCGGGAGATATCCGCCCTTCGAGCATGTCGCGATTCATGTTCTTTCGCTCCGCGCGCACCGCCGATCGCAAGAGCTGCGCGACTACCGCGGTAACGTCGTAGGAGTTATCAAGTTCTTCGACGACCAGCTCACTGAGAACGCGCGCCTGCTCGTCGTCACCTCGTCTCTCGAACTCATCGATGAGTTCTGAGTTCTTCGCTCCCGTGCACAGAGCGTCATAGATGTCGCGCTGTACTTCGTCCAGGAAGTAGGGGGCAACGAAGCGTTCCTTCACTGATGACGGGCCATGAAGGATCAAACGCAGGGCCTCCATGCCGGGTCGCGAGTGCGACGCGCGCGGCGTGCGCGGGCGCAAGGGTTCGTTCGGGATCTCGCGCTGTGCGTGTGGCCGAGGATTCTTGGCCAGCTCGCGAACTCTCGCACGCAGCATCTCTTGATCCAGCCCCAGGCGACCCACGAGCTCTTGGATGTACTGGTCTCGCACTAACTCACTGGGGTGCTCAGCCAGCACGTCCATCGCTCGCTCGGCGGCCCGTGCACGACCTTCGGCCGTGGTGAGAGTGGCGCCTTCGAGGACCCGATCGAGACGAAATCGCAGGAAGGGAACGGCCTTGGCGATGGACTCGCGCAGCGCGGCGGGGTCGCGCTGGGCCAGGTCGGCGGGATCACTGCCCTTCGGTAATTTGGCCACCGCGACGTCCACTTCGTGCTGGCGCTCCCATTGGTACACCGACGCCGCCGCGCTCTGGCCAGCAGCATCGGCGTCGTAGGCGAGCACGATGCGCTTGGCGAAGTTGCGCATGAGTCGAAAATGCTCTTCTCCCAGGGCCGTGCCGCACGTGGCGACCGCTCGAGGTAGTCCGGCGCTGAAGAAGGCGATCACATCCGTATACCCTTCGCAGACAATGATCTCGCCGGACTTGATGACATCGTCCTTGGCGAAGTTCAGCGCGTAGAGGGTGCGACGCTTGGAGTAGATCGGCGTCTCAGGGCTGTTCTTGTACTTGGACTCAACGCGACCGTCGGGGCGCGACGTCGCAGAGGGCAGAATCCGACCCCCCACCGCGATGGCCCTGCCACTGGGATCAAAGATCGGAAAGATAACCCGTGCGCGCAAGGAGTCCTGAGGGCGCCCGCGTTTGTTCACGAAGCCGAGGCCCGTCGCGCTCAAGACTTTGTCGCTGAGTTTCAGCGAGGCCGAGAGCGCGTCCCACTCATCGGGGGCCCAGCCCAACTTGAACTGGCGCGCGAGATCTCCGTCGATGCCGCGCGAGCGCAAGTAGTCACGCGCGGGCCGTGCGTCCGGAGCGGTGAGGAGGCGCTCGTGGTACCAGGTAACGGCTCGATCCATGGCCGCCATCGCTTCTTGGCGCTCCTTGCGCGCGGGGCCCGCCTGGGCGTCGTCGTGCAGTTCGATGCCCGCGCGCTCGGCCAGTTGTCGCAGTGCGTCGATGAAATCGAGGTGCTGGGTCTCGCGCACCCAGGTAATTTGGTCCCCCGACGCGCGACAGCCGAAGCAGTAGTACCGGCCCTCTTCGGCGTTGACCGAGAAGGAGGGCGTCTTTTCACCGTGAAAGGGGCACAGGCCGGTCCAGCGCTGTCCCGAGCGCTTGAGAGCCACGGTCTCGCTAATGAGCGCCACGATGTCGCTGGCTGCGCGAACCTGGGCGATCTCACTCTCCGATATGGCCATAGCAAGAAGGTACCGGTTCCGCTCCTCGGTCACGTCGACGTCACTGGCATCTACGTAAACTTCTCGCAATGCCGGATTACGCCGTCGAGGCCCTTAATATCGTGCGCACCTTTTCCAGCGCCACGGGCGAGGTGCGCGCGCTCGATGACGTGACACTGCGGGTGCCCACCGGGGAGGTCTTTGGACTGCTGGGACCCAATGGTTCAGGCAAGACGACCATGGTTCGCATATTGTCGACGATCCTCTCGCCCACGAGCGGGCGGGCGGTCGTAGCCGGCTTCGACGTGGTCAAGCAGCCCAACCAGGTCCGACACCACATCGGTCTCGCGGGTCAGAACGCCACGGTGGATGAGAGCCTGACCGGATACGAGAACCTGCGCATGGTCGGCCTGCTCAACCACTTGAACAAGGCGTACGTGAGCGCGAAGTCGCGCCAGCTGCTCGAGGATTTTGGACTGGGCGACGCCGGGAACCGGATCGTCAAGACCTACTCGGGGGGCATGCGCCGACGCCTCGACCTCGCAGCCGCCCTCGTCGCCGACCCTCCCATTCTCTTCCTGGATGAGCCGACAACGGGCCTGGACCCGCAAAGTCGTCAAGATCTGTGGGCGATCATCGAGCGACTCGTCGAGGGCGGCACCACGGTCCTTCTTACGACCCAGTACCTCGAAGAAGCGGACCGCCTGGCCAAGCAACTCGTCGTGCTCGATCATGGCCAAATCATCGCCGAGGGCACCTCAGGCGAGCTCAAGGCCCAGATGGGCACGACCGTTCTCTCGCTGAACTTCGCCTCGACGAGCGACGCCCTGCGCGCTCAATCCCTAGTGGCTGACCTCGCGAACACTCCGGTCAACCTAGACGGTTCAGTGATCGAGATGACGGTCAACAACGGACCCGCGGTCACCGCCGACGCGCTGCGACGACTCGACGCCGCCCACGTCGCGCTGAGCGGCTTGGCCCTGCGCGAACCGAGCCTCGATGACGTGTTCTTGAACCTGACTGGGCATAAGGCCGAAGATGAGATCGCGCCCGATGACGCACCCTCGGGCCGATCGCGACGGGCACGCGCGTGAGCACTTTGCCCGTCGCCACGTCGAATCGTTCGGCGTTTCGCTGGGGCATCAGTGACGTCCTGACCGTCGCGCGACGCAACTTGCAGGTGCTCTTTCGCACGCCGGTTGCGATCGTGTTCATGATCATTCAACCGATCATGTTCGTTGTCCTGTTTCGCTATGTCTTCGGCGGCGTGTTCCGCGAACCGGGCTTCTCCTACGTCAACTACATGATCCCTGGCATTTTGGTCCAGACAACAATCTTTGGTTCGGTGGGTACGGCAATCGGTCTCGCCGAAGACCTCCAGAAGGGCCTCATTGAACGTTTCCGTGCGCTGCCGATGGCGCGCCTGGCGGTACTGGCCGGTCGCACGATTTCGGATCTCTTTCGCAACGTGCTGGTCCTGGTCATCATCACGCTGGTGGGTCTGCTCATTGGTTTTCGCCCCGGAGGCGGCGCGCTCGACTACCTCGCGGGCTGCGGGGTGATGCTCTTCTTCGCCTACTGCCTCTCGTGGGGCTTCGCGTTCATTGGGCTGGCCGCGCCGAACTCCGAAGCGGCCCAGGCCATGACCTTTCCCTTGATCTTTCCTCTGACCTTCGCGTCGTCGATCTTCGTGCCAGTTGAGTTCATGCCCAGTTGGCTGCAAGGCTTTGCCACCTATCAGCCGGTCAGCCAGACCGCCAACGCGGTGCGAGGACTAATGGATGGCACCGTGCACGGCATCGCCACCTACAACTCACTCGCCTGGGCCCTCGGTGCGATCCTGATCCTGGCACCCATCGCGGTCAACCAGTACCGCAAGGTCGCGTAGTTGGAACCAGTCCTCAGCGTCGA
The DNA here is from genome assembly GCA_035502215.1 of Acidimicrobiales bacterium. Classification (GTDB taxonomy): domain Bacteria; phylum Actinomycetota; class Acidimicrobiia; order Acidimicrobiales; family RAAP-2; genus RAAP-2. The sequence goes on from DATJUR010000018.1 coordinate 6,257, forward strand.
AGAGCTCCAACAGATCACCGTCGACGCCTTTCCCGACTGGAACGTACCGATCGTTGAGTCGCTCAGCGATGACACCCTGGTGCTGGCGCAGCCCCTCTCGGAGCGTAACGGGCGCCCGGGCGGCACGGTCTCGGGACCGACCATGATGGCCATAGCCGACAGCGCCGCCTGGCTCGTGATCCTCGCGCACATTGGACCGGTCCTGCTCGCGGTCACCACGAGTCTGCACATCGACTTTCTGCGCAAGCCCGATATCGCCGATCTCGTGGCAAGGGCGCGACTCATCAAACTCGGACGACGCCTGGCCGTGGTGGACGTTGAGTTGACCTCGCGGGGATCGAGCGACCTGGTCGCTAAGGCGCAGGTTACCTACTCCATCCCGCCGCGCCCGTCACGCTAACGCGCGCGTCGTCGCGCGTTCGTGCCCCGCAGCGTCATGCTCAACTCGAGTGGACCCTCGCCCACGAGTTCGACGAGTTTGGCACGCGCACTGACCTCTAAGTCGCGACGGACCGCCTCGCCTTGAATCACCGCACCCGAGTACGTCGTGAAGTTCCGCACGACTTGATCGACCGT
>DATJUR010000019.1:0-5614 GCA_035502215.1 Acidimicrobiales bacterium
CACCGAGTGCCGTCTCGCGCCGCTGGCCCTCGAGATGCTCGACTCGATCGACGAAGAGACTGTTGACTTTTACGCCAATTACGACAACTCGACTCAGCAGCCCGCGATTCTGCCCTCGCGATTCCCGAACCTGTTGGTCAACGGCTCCCAGGGCATCGCCGTGGGCATGGCGACCAAGATCCCCCCGCACAATCTCGGCGAGGTGATCGACGCCACGCTGCACCTGATTGCGAATCCTGACGCGACGTCCGATGACCTGATGAAGTTCGTCAAGGGACCGGACTTTCCCACCAAGGCCCAGATCCTGGGTCGCCAGGGCATCCTCGACGCGTATCGCACTGGCCGCGGGTCCATCAAACTGCGCGCGGTCGCCGAGATCGAAGAGACCGCTCGCGATACCCGCATCGTGGTGACCGAGTTTCCCTATGAGGTGTCGGTCGAGTCCATCGAAGAGAAGATCTACGACCTCGTAAAGAACGGCGAACTCGATGGCATCGCGGCGGTGCAGAACGACTCAGCTGGTCGTCAGGCGCGCCTCGTTATTCGTCTTAAGCGCGACGCCAACGCGAACGTGATCTTGAACAAGCTCTACAAGAACACGTCTCTGCAAACCACCTTTGCGGTCAACATGCTTGCTCTGGTCGACGAGGTGCCGCGCACCCTCAACCTTGCCCAGGCCCTCTCGCACTACGTCGCTCACCAGATAGATGTAGTGACCCGGCGTTCGCAGTTTCGTCTGCGCAAGGCCGAAGCGCGTGCACACATCGTCGAGGGACTCTTGCGGGCCATCGACATGCTGGATCAGGTCATCGCGGCCATCCGCGCGTCAGAGGACCGCGCCGCCGCGCGTATGGCTCTGATGGGGACCCCCTTTGACTTCACCGAGGAGCAGGCCAACCACATCTTGGACATGACGCTCGGGCGCCTGACCCGCCTGGGTCGCTCGGAGCTGGACGAGGAGATGGCCAAGTTGCGCGAAACGATTGCCGGACTCCAGTCCATTCTCGCGAGTGACGCCAAGCTGCGCAGCGTGATCAGCGAGGAGTTGACGGTCGTGCGCGACAAGTATGCCGACGCGCGTCTCACCCAGATCGTCAACGACCCGGGTGAACTCGGCGTGGAGGATCTGATCGAGGACGAAGAGATCGTGCTCACGGTGACGCGAGCGGGTTACGTGAAGTCGGTCGCGGCCGACGCGTTTCGTACCCAGGGGCGGGGGGGACGTGGCGTGCAGGGCGCCAAGCTGCGCGACGAAGACTTCGTCGATCAGATCATCCATACCAATACCCACGCGTACCTTCTGCTGTTCTCGAATCGTGGACGGGTGTTTCGCCTGCGCGGACACGAGATACCGATGAAGGATCGCACCGCCAAGGGCACCGCCATCGTCAACTTGCTGAATCTGCAGCCCAATGAGTCGATTCAGGCCATTGTCGCCACCGCCGACTTCCCCGACGACAAATTCCTGGTCTTTGCCACCTCGAACGGCACGGTGAAGAAGACTGCCTTTAGCGAGTACGACAAGTCGCGCCGGGAGGGCTGGATTGCGATCAACCTGCGCGAGGGCGACGAGGTGGTGCGCGTGGTGGCCACGGGTGGGGACGACGACCTGATGATGCTCACGTACCGCGGCATGGCCATTCGCTTCTCGGAGGGCGAAGTGCGCGAGATGGGCCGCGACGCCACGGGAGTACGTGGCATCAAACTGCGTGCGGACGACAAGGCGATCTCCCTGGACGTCGTTCGCGACGACGCCGACTTGTTCGTGGTCACCGACACCGGCTTCGGTAAACGAGTCAAGACCGATCGCTTCAATCGCCAGGGTCGCGGCGGCCAAGGGGTGCGCGCGATCAAGCTCACCGCGGCCCGCGGCTTTGTGGTGGCGGCGTTTATGGTGCGGCTTGACGACGACGTCTTGTTGGCCTCGGACGGCGGGGTGTTGATTCGTACGAGCGTGCGCGAAGTGTCGTCGCAAGGTCGAGACGCCACCGGGGTACGCGTAATGAACCTCGACGAGGGCCATGCGGTGGCCGCGGTGGCGCTGGTGCCAAACGAGGACGAGGACTAGGACTAGTCCTCGCGCGACTCCCACGCCTGGGCCAGCGCCTGGCCGATCGCCTCGGCGCCTTGGGCGCCGGAGACCAAGAGCCGCCGATCAAGGACGAAGGCGGGCACCCCGTTCAGTCCCAAGTTGCGCGCTTCTTGCTCGTCTCTTCGCACCTCGGACACCAAAGCGTCGCCCTCCCAAAGCTCCGGCGCCCCGCTCACACCCACCTCGGCGGCGAGAGCGTTGAGCGTGTCGTGGTCCGAGATCAGTAGTCCGTCGCTGAAGTAGGCGCGAAACAGTCGCTCCCTCATCGCCCCACCGTGTCCCTGGGAGGTCGCGAGATCAAGAACGCGGTGGGCGTCGAGCGAGTTCGCGCGTCGCACCGTGGCAAAGGAGAGGGTCAGACCGAGTTGCGCCGCCTGGTCGGCCAGGCGGGCATTCATCGCGCGGGCCCGTTCAGCGGGAATCTGATACTTCTGGGCCAGAACTTCATCGAGCGGCTCATCGGTTGCTGCGGGGGCGTTGGGATCGAGCTCAAAGGCGTGGTAGGTCACCGCGACGTCGTGTTGGAAACCTTCGAGGGCGCGGTCCAACTGCGCCGATCCGATGTAGCAAAACGGGCACACGACGTCGCTCCAGACGTCGATCGCAAGGGGAGTGGTCATGGAGCGAGCGTAGGCGTCGCACTGAGGGGCACGACGTCGACAACTAAAATGATCAGCCGCGAGAAAATCGCTCACGAAGGACCCGTATTCCCACCATCACCGCTACGTTGCTCGAGATGCCTAGCGCCATCGACGAGATGCTCACGGGCACCGGCCGGGTTTCGTCACGCGCTGACGGCCCTCGACTTTCCGGGGCCAACTCGTGCTAATTGTTCGAGACCTCGGTATCGAAATCGGTCCGCGCCGACTCTTAGAGCCGGTGTCCTTCGTGATTGGTAACGGCGAGAAGGTGGGACTTGTCGGTCGCAACGGTGCGGGAAAGTCAACGTTGCTCCACGTGCTTTTGGGCGAGCATCCCGAACACCTGCGCATCACGGGCTCCGTGGCGGCCCAGGGCTCGCTCGCGCACCTCCCCCAGGAGCCGGTCGCGGGTGGGCTCGGGGTTGAGCCGATCGGACTGAGCCACGTGTTAAGCGCGCGGGGCATCGACCAGTTGGATGCCGACATGCAGCACGCTCGCCACGCGCTAGCGGCGAACCCGACTGACGAGACCATCGTTCGATTTACCTCCCTCGAAGAGGAGTTTCGCGAGCGCGGCGGGTACGAGGCGGAGTCCGAAGTCGCCCGGCTCGCGGACGGCCTCGGACTCAACCAGGACCTCTTACTCGAGGACCTCGACTCCCTTTCGGGGGGTCAGCGTCGGCGCGTCGATCTCATGCGCGTGCTCTACGAGCAGCCCGAGACGATGGTGCTCGACGAGCCCACCAACCACCTGGATAAGGCGGCCAAGCGATGGCTCTTCGATGAGCTGGAGCAGTTTCGCGGAGCGGTGCTGGTGATCAGCCACGACCTGCCACTGCTGGATCGCTCGATCGATCGGGTTTTGGCCCTACGCGACGGCCAGTTGCGTGAGTACAAGGGGAACTACTCGAAGTTCCTGCAGCTCGAAGAGGAGCGTCGACTCTCCGAAGAAAAGATCGCCGCGCATCAAGACGCCAAGATCGACCAGTTCACCAAACTGGCCGACTCGATGCGCGGGCAGACCGAGAAGCGCGCGCGTCTGGCCAAGGTCCTCGACCGTCGCGTCGAGAAGCTCAAGGACTCTCGCATCGAAGTGACCAAGAAGGAAAAGAAAGTTGTCTTCCGCTTGCCGGTGCCCCCGCGTAGTGGTGACGTGCCCATGACGGTGGAGTCCGTGGCCGTCGCCTACGGGAGCAATCAAGTGCTCCGTGACGTGAACTTCATCACGCGACGCGGGGATCGCATTGTGATCGTGGGACGCAATGGCGCGGGCAAGTCGTCGCTGCTGCGCTGTCTGGCGGGCACGCAAGAACAGAACGAGGGAGTGGTGAGGTTTGGTGCCAACGTGACGGTGGGCTACTTCGCCCAGGAGAACGAACAGCTCGATTTTGACAAGACCGTGCTGGGTAATCTCGACAACTCAACGGTGGAGTCCGACGTTCAGCGTCGCTCCATGCTGGGCGCCTTTGGGCTCAAGGGATCGGCCGCCCATCAGATGCCCTCGACGCTCTCGGGTGGCGAGCGCGCGAAGCTCGCCTTGGCGATCCTGGCGTCCTCGAAGGCGAATCTGCTCCTGCTCGACGAGCCGACTAACAACTTGGATCCCGCCAGCGTCGACGCGCTGGGCGAGATGATGCGTCAGTGGAAGGGAACGATCGTCGCGGTGAGCCACGAACGCGGCTTCGTAGAGGCCCTGGAGCCGACTCACGCCGTGTTGCTGCCCGAGGAGTACTTCGACATCTGGGATGAGGCGTACATGAACCTCATCGAGCAGCGCTGACTCAGTTCAAGTGGCGCTGCGAGGCCCAGTTCGAGAGCTGGTGGCGATTCGAGAGTTGGAGCTTGCGCAACACCGATGAGACGTGACTCTCTACCGTCTTGATCGAAATCGACAGCTCGCTCGCAATGTCGCGATACGAATAACCTCTCGCGATCAGTCGAAGAACCTGGCGCTCGCGCGGGGTGAGCAGGTCCAGGTCCGGGTCGATGTCGCCCGCGTCGAGGTGTCGACCTTCGAGAGAAAAGGCGTCGAGGACGAATCCCGCCAGTCGCGGCGAGAACACCGCGTCGCCCGCCGCGACTCGATAGATCGCGTCGAGGAGTTCCGGGCCCGAGATGTTCTTGGTGACGTACCCCCGGGCCCCGGCACGAATTGTGCTGATGACGTCCTCGGCGGCGTCGGAGACCGACAGGGCGAGAAAGCGTACCTCGGGCGCGAGGCCGACCACCCCGCGCAACACCGCAACGCCGCCCCCGTTGGGCATGTGCACGTCGAGCAGGACCACGTCGGGTCGGCGCTCCAGGATGATCTCGATCGCCGCGTCGACTTCATCGGCCTCGCCGACCACGTCGACGGATCCCTGCAGCTCGCTACGGATGCCCTTGCGGATGAGTTCGTGGTCGTCGACGAGAAAGACGCGCGGTTGCATCTAAGCGCTTCGCGGCAAGCTCAGCTGCACTTCGGTGCCCTCGCCGACCGTGCTCTTGATGGTGACGTCTCCGCCGCGCTGGGTGATGCGCTGGCGAATGGACAAGGCGATGCCTTGTCGGTCGCTCACGACCCGCTCGGGATCAAAACCCGATCCCTGGTCGCGCACGAACAGGCTGACCGTTGACTCTTCCACCTCGGCGTAGATCGAGACGAGGTCCGAACCCGACCAGCGGGCCGCGTTGATCGCGGCTTCGCGACCCGCGGCGACCAGCGCTGCGACCCGCTCGGTGCTCTCGCAATCACCCACGACCACGAGGTCGACGCGCACGCCGTAGTCGTTTTCGATCTCGTTCTCCAGTGAGCGCAGGTCGCTGAGAAAGGTCCCCGAGTCGCTCGATCCTTCGGGATTGAACAACCACTCACGCAGTTCGCGCTCTTGGGTGCGCGCGA
>DATJUR010000020.1:0-6280 GCA_035502215.1 Acidimicrobiales bacterium
TCCTCCGTGATGCGAGTACGGCTCTGCGCCAATGAGTACGTCCTGGGTCATAGGCCTCCAGATTAATGGGCGCGACTCGGGCGACCGGAAGGGCGAGGCAACGAGCGAATGAACGTGGCGGCGATCAGTCCGCCTCCGGCCACCAGCGCACCGATCACGAAGGACGTGTGAAACGTCGAGAGCAGAGCGGCTCCGGGGTGAGCGTGACTGAGGCCTCGCCGTCGAACGATGGCCTGCTGCACAGTCTCGAGCACCTGAATCCCGGCGACTTCGCCCACCTGGACCGCGAGCAGTTGGGCCGCCGACATGACCCCGAACTCAGCCACCTTGACTTCGTTAGCCATGACCGAACTCGTCGAGGGCAGGGCCACGCCCTGACCAAGACCCGAGAGGGCGAGGGCGATGATCACGACCCAGGTGCCCGAACTCGGATTGAGGAGGGCGAACATCGCCAGAGAACCGGTGAGAAAGGCTGCTCCGGCCACCGCGCTCACGCGCTCGCCTACCCTCACGGCCACGTAGCCCGCGATGGGCGACGAGATCGCGAACACCAAGGGCCGAGCAATGGCGATCGCGCCGACGCGCGAGATGGAGTAGCCGTAGCCTTGCTCCATGAGGAGCGGAAACAGAAAGAACGCGCCGAAGTACGCGAAGTTGGCGCACGCGCGAAGCACCATCGGCAAGACGAAGTTGCGCCGACCAAAGTAGGCCGCGGGAATAAGCGGATGCGCAGCGTGCGTGAGTCGGTAGACGAAGACGGCCAATAACAGTCCACCGAAGGCAAACCCGCCCAGTGTCCACGCGCTGGTCCAGCCCACGCTCGGCCCGACTGACAACGCCAACATCACCAACGTCACGGCAATCGACAGTGACGCGCTACCCAGCCAGTCGAGTTGCTTGAACTCCGCGCGAGCGTGGGCCTTGGCCTCGCTGGTTTCGGCGTCCAGCCCACGCCGGCGTGGCAGAACGATCGACACCAAAGAACAGCTGGCGACAATGACCGCCAGCTGGAGCCAGAACAGCGCTCGCCAGCCGAAGGCGGCAATGATGGGCGAGCCCAATGACAGGCCCACGACCGGACCTCCCGCGCCCACCAAGCTCCACCAACCCATTGCTTTGACGCGATCTTCGCGCGAAAAGACCATGCTGATCAGAGCTCCCGAGGCGGTGCCGGTAGCGGCCCCCTCGACGCCGTCGAGCGTGCGCGCAAAGATCAACATCTCGACGTTGTGGCTGAGTGCGGTGAGTAGCGCCGCTGCCATCGCCCCCACCAGACCCACCAGGTACAGCCGGCGATGACCGAAGATGTCGCCGGTCTTGCCCAGCAGCGGGGCGGCGAGACCGTAGGCCAGTAGCGGCCCCACCATGGTCCAGGTCAAGACCGTGACCGAGGTGTGAAACTGATCGGCCACGGTGGGCAGAGCCACGATGAACACAGTGAAGGTGAAGTTCAGGGAAAAGAGCCCGGCCAGCAACGCCCACAGCACCCACCACTGGTAGCGCGACGACGACACCGCGCGGTCCTGGACGCGCTGGCGCAGCAGGGAGAACCAGTTGAGGTCGCTACCGGCTTCGCTGCCCAGCGTGCCAAAGGCCGCACTCGCCGGATCGGACCGCGCGTTAAGAAGTCCGTCGGGATCTTGTCGATCCACGTGCGCCGCCGGGCGCTCGTCGCTCACGAAAGCAGTGTTGGCAGTTGTGCGGCGAGCTCGCTGACGGTCCAGCGATCGTTCTTTTCGAGCGTCTCGGTCATCGTCCAGTTCTGAAACTTCCGCACGGTACCGCCCTGGACGAAGAAGACCTGTCCGGTGGCCGCACAGTGTTCCATCGCCAGTGTCGCGACCAAGGGCGAGATGTTGGCGGGATCCCATACGTCAAAGACCGCGGCGTCGGTGGGCTTGACCACGTAGTCCGATAGCCCCGGGGTGGACTCGGTCATCCGGGTTCGCGCAGCGGGAGCGATCGCGTTCACCCGTACGCCGTAGCGCCCGAGCTCTTCAGCGATGATGACCGTAAAGGCCGCGATACCGGCCTTAGCGGCGCCGTAGTTCGACTGACCGACGTTGCCCAGCAGCCCCGAGGTGGACGACGTGTTGATCACCGAGGCACGCACCGTCTTTCCCTGCTTGGCCTGCTCGCGCCAGTACGCGGCGGCGTGACGGGTAGGCGCGAAGTGACCCTTGAGGTGAACACGAATCACGTCATCCCAGTCGTCTTCGGAGAGGTTCACGAGTACGCGATCGCGCAGGATGCCCGCGTTGTTCACGAGCACGTGCAGATCGCCGAAGGCGTCGAGTGCGGCGTTCACGAGATTGGCCGCCCCGTCCCAGGTCGCCACGTTGTCGTGATTGGCGATCGCTTCGGCACCCATTGCCGTGATCTCGGCGACGACCTCTTCAGCCGGGGTCGCTTCCAGGGGCGTACCGTCGAGTCCACCGCCGAGATCGTTGACCACCACCTTGGCGCCTTCGGCGGCGAAGAGCAGAGCGTGTTCGCGACCGATGCCGCGACCGGCTCCCGTGATGATGGCGACGCGGCCCTCGAGTGCACCCATGGGATCCTCCGAAACGTGGGGTTAGTGCACCAAGTGTAACGACGAGGGGCGCTGCGACTTAGTGTCGGCGCCAAAAATAGGGCGGCCGGGCGTGCGCGTGGTAGTGCTCGGGGATGTTGCGCATGTGATCGTCGATGCTCCAGGCGGTGTCGGCGAACTCTTCGTTGGCTACCTCGGCCAGAACTTGATGGAGGTGACGCTTGACCTCGTCGGAGGGCAGCGCGTCGTGGACCCTCCACACCACCATCGGCACCAAGCAGATCTCGCAGTCCGCGATCCAGCAGACCTCATCTTCGAAGTAGCGCTTGGTGAGGACGGCCGCCTCGCAGAGTTCGCAGTTCCCGTTCACTGAACGGTCAGGGTAACCAGCGACTTGTAGGGGACCATGGTGCCAGCGGCCGGAGACTCGGCGATGACCTTGGTCCATTTGGTGGTGCCCGCGTCGTGACCGGTCGTGGTGAAGTACAGGACTGCCTTTTGCATTGCCGCCACGGTCTGGGCGTAGTCATCGCCAATGACATTGGGCACCGCGCGCGGTGCCGTCTGTGCGGTCGTGGTGGTGGTCGTGGACGTCGTGGTACCCGACTCAGCGGTCGTGGTGGTAGTGAGCGGTCCCTTCGAACGCTCGAGTACGACCGTCGCCCCACGGGGCACCGCGAGCGGGTTCACGCTGTGGCCGTAGACCACCCGCGCCACTCGATTCGACGGGATCACGTTGGAGTAGATGCGCTGGGTGGCGGGGCACGTCGCGTTCACCCCCTCCTTCGAGAGTTGCGCGACCGCCGCGTTGCAGGTCTCACCCACCAGTTTTCGCGACAGCGCCACCACGCCGGGTCCCGTCGAGACGTTCACGTTGATCACGGTGCCCGTCTTGGCCGACGTGCCCGCCTTGGGCGTCTGGCTGACGATGTCATTAGCGGGTGACGTCGAGTTGACGTCGTGAATGCTCAGCGTGTAGCCGCCACTCGTGATCGTGTTGGCCGCCTCCGTGGTGGTCTGGCCGACCAGGTTCGGAACGGTGTGACTCGACTTGAAGAGGCCCAGCTTCCATACCACCCCGGCAGCGAGCGCCAGCACCACGATGACCACCGCGGCGACGAGAAAACCACCGCGTCGACTGGCCGTTCGAGGCAGGTCATACTGTGGACCGCCAAATCGCGGCGTACGACCGAGGGGCACGCCCGACGTGCCCGAGACGCCCGTACTTTGTAGCCGGGTGGCGCGAGGAAAGGCCCCGGGCGCCGGTTGAGCACCGGTGACCTGCTCGGGTGACGGGGCGCTGAAGCCAATTGAGCGACGTGGCTCGGGTGGCTGCTCGAACTGCGCGAGCAGCGGTGTCTCTTCGGACGACGGTCGAACGACCAAGGGACTCGCGTCACCCACGACGGCTCCCAGGCGCTGGGAGAACTGCTCGGCGTCAAGTCGCAGACGCGGATCGGGTACGGCGGCCTGGGCCAAGACCATGTCGAGCGTACCGAGTTCTAGGCGCACGGGCAACGGCGTGTCGAGGCGCGCGCGCAGCACGGCCTCGGCCGTCGAACCTTCGTAGGCCGCCGACCCGGTCACGGCTTCAAAGAGGATGAGGGCGAGCGCGTACACGTCGCTCTCACCCGTCGTCGCCTCGCCGAGAACCTGTTCGGGAGAGAGGTAGCGTGCGTCGTTGATGGAGGTGCGCGCTCGGTAGGCACCCGCGAGTCCCGCGAGGGCGACGTCAGTGACGCGAACCCGGCCCTCGTCATCAAAGAGCAGTTTGGACGGCGACAAGTTGCCCAGCACAAAGCCACGGTCGTGCAGGTACGCCAGCGCGCTCGCGACATCACGGCCCAGACGCGCGCCGTCATCGACGCTGAAACGACGTCCCGACGCGAGAACGTCCTCGAGCGATCCGCCACCTAAGAATTCGGTGATCATGAAGATCGCCCCCGCCTCTTGGCCCCCGTCGTAGACCCGCGCCAGGTGTGGGTGACTGAGGGCGGCGGCGCGGATGATTCGATCCCGAATGGCGCGGCGAATCTCCTCGTGCGCGGCCAAGTCAGCCAACAGGACCTTGACGACCACCCGACGCTGCAGTGAGAGGTCTTCGGCCTCGTAGACCTCGACCGTCTGGCCTATACCCAACAGATGGCCAATGCGATAGCGCCCGGCGAGCACATGGTCCGGAGAGTATGTAGGCGCCATCGGCAAAACACTAGTGAACAGCGCGGCCCGGGCGACGGGCTACGTCGAAAGGCTGCCGGTAGCCAAAAGGTGCTCGAAGTTCTCTGCGGGCACGATCGGAACCCCCAGTTCTTCGGCCTTGGAAAGTTTGGACGCCCCCGGCCCCTCTCCCACCACGACACAGAAGGTCTTTTTAGAGACCGATCCAGGCGAGGTGCCGCCGCGCGCGAGGATCGCCGCCTCGGCTTGCTCGCGCGTGTAACCCGGAACGGCGCCGGTCACCACCACCGCCTTGTGGGCGAGCGTCGCTTCGCTCATGGGGGCCACCCCTGGCTCGTCCAGGGTAAAGCCCGCCGCGCCGAGACGGGCCAGGCGCTCGCGATTCTCATCTTCTCGGCAGTACTGGTAGACGGCCTGGGCAATGATGGGCCCGACACCCTCAAGCCCCTCGAGCTCTTCGAGGGGCGCGCGCTCGAGGGACGCGTAGGTGAGAAAGTGCCGCGCCAGGACACGTGCGGCGACGGGCCCGACGTGGCGGATGCCCAGCGCCACCAGGACCCGACTCAAAGGCGAGCGCTTCGCGTCGTCGATCGCGCGCACTAACGACGTCGCCGAGAGCTCCCCGAATCCTTCGAGAGAACTCAGGTCCTGGGCGCGCAGCGTAAAGAGGTCCGCGACATCACTGATGAGACCGGCCTGTAGTAGTTGGGCCACGCGTTGCTCACCGAGACCTTCGATGTCGAGGGCGCCGCGCGACGCAAAGTGCACGATCTGTTCGAGTTGCTGGGCCGGACACGTCGGGTTGACGCAGTAGGTGTCGCTCTCGGCCCCGCGACGCACGAGCGGTTGGCCGCACTCGGGACAGTTGAGAGGAAACGTCCACGCCTTGGCGCGACGTTTGCCCGACTCGGGCACCGCGGAGACGACTTCGGGGATCACGTCGCCCGCCTTACGAACGATCACCAGGTCACCGGGACGCACGTCTTTGTGTTTGACCTGGTCTTCGTTGTGCAGCGTGGCCATCGACACGGTAGAGCCTGCCACGACGACCGGCTCTAAGACCGCAAAAGGCGTGGCGCGCCCGGTTCGCCCGATGGAGACCTCGATCGAGACCAGCCGGGTGGTGCGCTCTTCGGGCGGGAATTTGCGCGCGATCGCCCAACGGGGCGCTCGGCTCGTAAAGCCCAGGCGCTCTCGCTCCGCGAGGTCGTCGACCTTCACCACGGCGCCATCGATGTCAAAGGCGAGATCGTGGCGATGTTCTTCGAACCAGTTGCTCCTGGCCACCATCGCCGACACTCCGTGCTCGAGGCTGGACTGGGTCGCCGTGAGAAAGCCCCAGGTGGCGAGTTGCGAAATGGTGTCGGTGTACGAGGTGAAGTGTCGACTCGAATCGAGATCGTGGAGTTGGTAGGCCAAAAAAGACAGAGGTCGCGCGGCGGTGGCCGTGGGGTCCTTTTGTCGCAAGCTCCCCGCGGCGGCGTTACGCGGATTCGCGAACTCCTTGAGCCCCGCGGCCGCTTGCTGTTCGTTCATAGCCTGAAAATCTCGTCGCGCCAGAAAGACCTC
>DATJUR010000021.1:0-2807 GCA_035502215.1 Acidimicrobiales bacterium
CCAGTCGAGCATTAACGACCTGCTCATCGAACTCTCCTCGACCTATGACACGGTGGTTCGTCTCAAGGGCGGAGACCCCTTCGTCTTCGGACGGGGGGGCGAAGAGATGCTGGCGCTGCGCGACGCCGCGGTGGCCTGCGAGGTGGTTCCGGGACTCAGTTCGGCCCTGGCCGGCCCGCTGGCCGCGGGCATTCCGGTGACGCACCGGGGCGTGAGTCGGGGCGTGGCGATCGTGAGCGCGCGTGGTGAGGGCGGCGAGCTGAGCGACTTTCGCCGACTGGGCCGCACCGACTTAACCCTGGTCATCTTGATGGGCGTGGAGTACCGCCAAGTGATCGCCCAGCAACTCATCGGTGGGGGGCTCGACGCCTCGACGCCGGTAGCCGTGATCGAAGGGGCCTTTACCGGTCAGCAGCGAACGACCCGCGCCGTTTTGAGTGAACTCGGGACCCTTGACGTGCGCTCGCCCGCGGTCATCGTGGTGGGAGATGTGGCGCGGTTTGATCTTCGCTCTCTTAACTTGCGAGACGTCGTTGTCGGCTAACGCCCTGCCGCTCGCCTTGAAACTCGACGGCGCCCGAGTACTGGTGATCGGCGCGGGCGAAGTCGGCGCCCGCAAGACCCAGCAACTTCTCGATGCCGGCGCGCTGGTGACGGTCATTAGCGAGGACGTCATTTCCGCGCTGCCCGCCGGAGTAGCCAAGCTGGAACGTCGGCGCTATCGCCCCGGCGACCTGCGCGGATACCGTCTCGCGATCTCGGCGACCGGCGACGCGACCATCAATACGACCATCGCCGATGAGGCGCGCCGCGAAGGGGTGTGGCTCAACGTGGTGGACGATCCCGATCGTTCGACCTTCTTCTTTACGGCGCTGCACCGTGACGGCGAGGTCACGGTCTCGGTCTCGACGAATGGCGCCGCACCCGCCCTGGCGCAGTACGTTCGAGACCTCGTGATCGCGGCACTACCGTCGGGACTCAGTCGCGTGGCTGACGAGCTGCGACGCGAGCGACGTCGGCTTCACGACGAGGGGATGACGAGCGAGGGGCTTGACTGGCGAGCTCGCATTGAAGGCGTCTTGGCCGGTGACACAGTGTCCGATTTTTGACGCGACGGGTGACGCTGGGCTTCCGAACGAGCCGGCGATTAGTTGACTTTGTGTGAGATACTGGGGTTTCTACCCTGCTGGAGACGCGACCTATGCAGCGCCCACAGGGGGTATTACTGTTCGAGGCGTATCTCAAATGGTCAATGCCTGATTAAAATATCCACTTATGACAAAACAGAGCCGGTCCGTTCCGGTTATGCAGGCGGTCCTCGATGCGGTAGCAGAACGCCTGATGGTGGGGGATGAACTCCTCATCCGCATCCCGGAAATCTGCGAAGCGACGGGCGTGAACTATGGCTCGGTGTACCACCACTTCGGATCCCGTGAGGGAGTCATTGACGCTGCCTACAACATGATTTTCACCCGGTACGTGGAAGAAGACCTGGCGATCTTTGGCAGCAGCGTGGACGAGTCGATCGAGACCCTCGATGAGTACGTCGACATCATGGGACCCCTCGTGGCCACGATGCACTCGGGTCCCGAGCGTCGAGCTCGCCGGGCCATGCGCGCGCGCATCGTGGCGGCCGCCTCGACGCGTCCGCACCTCAAAGAGTTGATTGGCGCCTCCCAAGAGCGTCTCACCAAGGACCTCGAGGCGCTGACCGCGATCGCCCAGGAGAAGCGCTGGCTGCGCGACGACATTCCCGCGAGCGCACTGGCGGTGCTCTTCCAGGTTCTGGTGTTCGGCCGCGCCCTCGACGACGTCTCCAGCGACCCCATCACCGAAAGTGAATGGGAACTCATGATCGGCAATCTCTTTTTGAGCCTGCTACCTAAGTAGACCCGCCCGGCGATCGGGTGTGCTGTACTACGGACGTGAAGTGGACACGCGTCGCCGGTGGGGTTCTGCTGCTCGCGGGCCTCGGATTCGGCGTGAGCCAGACGAACTGCACTGAGCGCGCGGCGCCGCCCATCGTGGCGTGCAGCGCCTCGGCGATCTCCTCGGCGTACCGCGAGGTGGACAGCGTCCAGAGCTTTGGGTGCGTAGGTCTCTACGCGTACCTCTGGGCGACCGTGGGACACGGCGAAGGGGAAGTCGGGGTGACCGAAGTTGCCCGCTACGACCTCCAGACGTCGTCGTGGCGTAACGCGTCGAGGGCGCACTACTGCGTTCAGCACCGACTGCCGAGCTACGTGCAACGCTGGGGATGCAACTCGAACTAGCGCGAGACGAGTCCTAAGAACGATCACCTACGCTCGATGCGTGCGTGCGCGGGGAATCGTCACTTTAGCCAAAGCCTCCGCACAGGATCTCTTCGACCAGCGCACCGCCTTTGGCCGCTTGGCGCTGGTGCACGTGATCATGATGGCGGGCGACACGTTGGTGACGGTGTCGCTCGCCGGATCGCTGTTCTTTTCGGTCTCTCCCACCGAGGCCAAGGGCAAGGTCCTGCTCTATCTGCTCTTGACCATTGCGCCCTTCGCGGTGGTCTCGCCTCTCCTCGGGCCGCTCATCGACCGCTCGGCCAATGGCCGGCGCCTGTTGGTCGCGTTCTCGGCCGGCGTGCGAGCGGTGTTGTGCATCCTCATGGCCGAGCACCTCAACTCGTTGTGGCTCTTTCCACTGGCCTTCTTGCTACTCGTGTCGTCCAAGCTCTACGTCGTGACCCGCGGTGCCTTGGTGCCCGAGATGGCCCGCAGCGACCAGTTCCGCGAACACGGGGCCCACGTGGGCGACGCGGGTTGGCCGAGCGCCAG
>DATJUR010000022.1:0-9793 GCA_035502215.1 Acidimicrobiales bacterium
CGCGCTCGGCGCTCTCCAACGCGGCTGGGGCGTCTTCGGGGGAGTTCACGACCTTCATACCCCGTCCGCCGCCGCCGTAGGCGGCCTTGATGGCGACCGGCCAGCCGAACTCCTCGCCAAAGGCAATGACCTCGTCGGCGCTGGCCAGAGCCTGGCTGTGGCCGGGCACGCCGGCCACGCCAGCCGCCTCCGCGGCCAGGCGCGAGGAGATCTTGTCGCCCATCACCTCGATGGCCTCGGGTGGCGGGCCGATAAAGATCACGCCCCGAGAGGTGATCGCGCGAGCGAACTCGGCGTTCTCGGAGTAGAAGCCGTATCCCGGGTGCACGGCGTCCGCCCCCGAGCGCTCAATGACCTCCAGGATGGCTGAAGTATTGAGGTAGCTCTCGGCCGCACTCTGGCCGCCGAGGGAGTAGGCCTCGTCGGCCAATCGGACGTGGGGCGCGTTGCGGTCGAGCTCGGAGTACACGGCCACGGTGGCAATGCCCATCTCGCGACAGGTCCGAATCACGCGAACCGCGATCTCGCCCCGATTGGCGATTAGGACTTTGCGCAACACGAATCCTCCGACCTGAGCCCGCTATTTTCTAGCATCCTTCCCCAAAACCCTAATGTTTGACCGTGGAACCCACGATCTGGCGCGTCGAGCACTTCACCGAGATCGATTCGACGAATTCCTATCTGAAGGGTCGAGCGCACGAAACAGAAGGTTTGGTCGCCGTCGCCGACTTCCAACGTGCGGGTCGCGGACGACTCGATCGATCGTGGGAGGCCGAGCCGCGTTCGTCGCTGCTGTGCTCACTACTCTTGCGCCCCGACCTAGACCCCGGCGAGCTTCAACTGGTCGTCGCGATGGTGGCCCTCAGCGCGCGCAGCGCGATTGAGCGCCTGAGTGGGCTGCGCGCCGGACTCAAGTGGCCCAACGACCTCGTGGTGGGAGAGAACAAACTGGCCGGCCTGCTGGCCGAGGTGGTGTCGGGAGGTAACGATCTGGCCGTCGTGGTGGGTCTGGGCGTGAACCTCACCTTTGACGGCCCAGCTGGGGTGAGCGCGACATCGGTGCGCGCGCAGACCGGCCTTACCATCACCCCTCGGGCCCTCCTCGACATTCTGCTCGAAGAGATTGACGCTCGCCGCGGGCTGCTCGAGTCCGAGAGCGGGCGCGCGGCGCTACGCGAGGAGTACGTGGGCGCACTCGCCACGATCGGCCAGTGGGTGCGCGTCGAGCAGTCAGACGCCGTGACCCTCGGTCGAGCTCTCGGAGTGGACGCCCAGGGGCGACTGTGCCTCGAGGTCGACGGTGACGCGGTGGTCTTTGCCGTGGGCGACGTCGTGCACGTGCGCCCTGGCGGAGCACCCTCGTGAACTTTCCCACTCGGGTGCTCGTGACGGGTGCCGCCGGACAGGTTGGCCGTGACCTGATGGACGTACTGCGTGGTGAGACACCCCCGGGTGGCGATCCTTCCTTCCAGCCCGATGGGAGAAGCGTGGCGCCGGCGGAGTTCGAGGCGACCGGGTTCTCGCACGAGACGCTGGACGTGACCGACCGTGACGCGGTCGTTCGTACCTTGCGCGACGTGAGACCCGAGGTGGTGGTGCACCTGGCGGCCTACACCGCGGTTGACCGAGCCGAAGGCGACGCCGAGGCGTGCTTCGCCGTGAACGAACAGGGAACTCTCAACATGTCCCTTGGTGCGCATGAAGTCGGCGCGCACCTCATCACGATCTCGACGGACTACGTCTTTGACGGAAGGAAGGGGGAAGCCTACGTCGAGTACGACCAGGCCCATCCTCTCAACGTGTACGGCGCCTCCAAGCTCGAAGGAGAGTTGCGCTGCGCAAGCGACGACACGATCGTTCGCACCTCTTGGGTGATGGGCGTTCGCGGCACCAGCGTCATTCACGTGATCGCCGAACGGGCGTTGGGCGGGGACACGGTGCGCTTCGTCGATGACCAGACCGGAACCGTCACTCTGGCCAGTGACCTCGCTCGCTCGCTCGTCACCCTGGCGCGAGAGCGGCCCGGTGGAGTGTGGCACGTGGCAAATCAAGGGGCCACCACGTGGTTCGACGTCGCGGCCTACGTGGGCGAGATCCTGCATCGGGGCGAGGACTTTGCTACTCCCATCTTTTCCAGTGAGCTCGCGGGCGCCCAGGTCGCGACCCGCCCTGAGCGCAGTGACCTCAACACGCACAAGTTCGCCGCGGCGTGGTCGGCCCTGCCCGCTTGGCGAGAGGGCGTCGCGCGTCTGATCGCCGATCGAAGCGGACGGGAGATCGCGTGAGCGACGTGGAAAGCGACGTGGTCGCGGTCGTGGTGGACTACCACGCCGACCAGTTTTTGATTGAGTGCGTCGACTCCCTCTTCGACAATGGCGTCTCCCAGGTGGTCGTCGTGGAGAACGGAGAAGTGGGATCGGTGCCGGCGGCCCTCTTGGATCACGACGTCATCCTGGTCTCGCCCGGCGTCAACCTCGGCTACGGGCGCGGCGTCAATCGCGGCGTGGCGCTGGCTCGGGCCACTCCCTTCGTGCTCGTCTCTAACCCGGACGTGGTGGTGCACGACGGTGCCGTGGCCGCCCTCGTGTCGTACCTGGACCACCACCGTGACGTCGCCTTGGTGGGACCCACCATTCTTCGCCCCGATGGCACCGTCTATCCCTCCAAGCGGGTCTTTCCCAATCCAGTGCTCGCAGGCGCTCACGCGTTGCTCGCCCCGGTGTGGCCCAACAATCCCGCCACCCGGCGCTATCGCTCGGCCCACAGCGACGGGCGCGTGGATTGGGTGTCGGGGGCGTGCTTCTTGGTGCGTCGTGCGGCGTTTGAGGAAGTCGGGGGATTCGATGAGCGCTACTTCATGTTCGCCGAGGACATGGCGCTGTGCTGGTCGCTGCTCGAACACGGGTACCACATCGCAGCCGAGAGCCAGGCGGTCGTCACCCACGTCGAGGGCGTCTCGCGCGCGCGAGTCTCGCGCGAGATGGTGATCGCTCATCACAAGAGTGCGCTGCGCTTTGAGATGCAGACGGCTCGCGGGTGGCGGCGCCTTCTCGTGCCCCTCGCCGCGGCGGTGTTGAGCGTGCGTCTCGTCCTGGTGCTGGTAGCGAGGCCGAAAAGCTAGGAATTGGTTCTAGACTCGTGGCCCAGGGCTGCGGGTGGTCTGTGGTTGAAAGTCGATGCCAGTCGCGGGCGAAACGACCCACGTAAGGCGTCCTTCGGGACGTTGAGCATGGCGCGGTTTAGGAGTAAGTCCTGCGTCTCGCTGGTCACCGTGACCAGGCAACGAGGCGCAGGCGAGTGTGGGGTCAAAGACCAGGTCAGCGCGCGCAGCCCTCTTGATCACAGCCCAAGACCGGTAGGGTAAAACACGAGATGAGCGTATTTCAAAAGATATTGAGGGCGGGCGAGGGCAAGCGCGTGCGCGAGCTGGCCGGCCTCGTGGGGCCCATTAACGACCTCGCCGAGGAGATGGCCCTGCTCAGCGACAGCGACCTCAAGGCCAAGACCCCCGAGTTCCGCGATCGCCTGGCGGCGGGCGAGACGCTCGATGATCTACTTATCGAAGCCTTCGCGGTGGTGCGCGAGGCTGCGACACGCGTGTTGGGCCAGCGCCCCTACGACGTGCAACTCATGGGGGCGATGGCCCTGCACTTTGGGTGGATCGCCGAAATGAAGACCGGTGAAGGCAAGACGCTCGTCTCGACCTTGCCCGTCTATCTCAACGCGCTCGCCGGTGAGGGCGTGCACGTGGTGACCGTGAATGACTACCTGGCCACCCGTGACGCGAAGTGGATGGGCGAGTTGCACCGCTGGCTCGGGCTGACGGTGGGACGAGTCGGACCCGACTTAGCCGACTTCGAAGCGAAGCGCGCGGCCTACCAAGCGGACATTACCTACGGCACGAACACCGAGTTCGGTTTCGACTACCTGCGAGACAACATGGCTCGGCGCCGTGAGCACATGGTCCAGCGGGGACACCACTACGCCATTGTTGACGAGGTTGACTCCATCTTGATCGACGAGGCGCGCACTCCGTTGATCATTTCGGGTCCCGCGTCGGACGTGACCAAGCTCTACTACCAGTTCGCGTCGATCGCCCGTTCACTCACGCGCGACGTGGACTACGAGGTGGACGAAGAGAAGAAGACTGTCGTTCCCACGGAGGCCGGTATTGAAAAAGTCGAACGGCAACTGGGGGTGACCAACCTCTACGACGCGGTCGCGACGAACTACGTGCAGCAGTTGGGCCAGGCGCTACGCGCCAAGGAGCTCTTCCACCGTGACAAGGACTACCTGGTGGACGCGGGCGAAGTGAAGATCGTCGACGAGTTCACGGGTCGCACGCTGGAGGGTCGTCGCTGGAGCGACGGCCTGCACCAGGCCGTCGAGGCCAAGGAGCGAGTTCGGATTCAAGAGGAGAACCACACCTGGGCCACGGTGACGCTGCAGAACTACTTTCGCCTCTACGAGAAGTTGGCCGGTATGACGGGTACGGCCGAGACCGAAGCGGCCGAGTTCGGCAACACCTACGGACTGTCGGTCGTGCCGATCCCCACGAATCGGCCAGCTATCCGCGACGATAAGCCCGACTTGATCTACAAGACCGAAGAGGCGAAGTTTGCGGCCATCGTCGAGGACGTGCGCGAGCGTTTGGACGCCGGTCAGCCGGTGCTGCTAGGTACCGCGTCGGTCGAAAAGTCCGAGTTGCTCTCGCGCGAACTGTCCAAGGCCGGCGTTCCCCACGAGGTCTTGAACGCCAAGCAGCACTTTCGCGAAGCCGAGATCGTGGCCCAGGCCGGGCGCAAGGGGGCCGTCACGGTTGCCACCAATATGGCGGGTCGAGGCGTGGACGTCATTCTCGGTGGGAACTTCGAAGGACTGGCCACGCGCGAAGTGCTAGCCCAGGGCCTGGTGGCGGGAACCCCCGAGTACGACGAAGCGTACGACAAGGCCCTGGCCAAGTGGAAGCCCATCACCGAGGCCGAAGGCGACGAGGTTCGCGCCGCGGGAGGCCTCTACGTGCTGGGCACCGAGCGCCACGACTCGCGGCGCATCGATAATCAGCTGCGTGGTCGTTCCGGTCGTCAAGGAGACCCGGGTGAGAGTCGCTTCTACCTCTCGCTCGAAGACGAGCTCCTTCGTCTCTTCGCCACCGGGGCGGTCTCGTGGGTGATGGACCGCGCCATGCCCGAAGACGAAGCCATTGAGGCCAAGATGGTCTCGCGGGCTATTGAGCGCGCCCAGAACACCGTCGAGGCCCGCAACGCCGAGATTCGCAAGGACGTGCTCAAGTACGACGAGGTGATGAACGAGCAGCGCAAGGTCATCTACAAGCGTCGCCAGCAGGTCATCGAGGGTGAAGACATTCACGACGCCACCATCGAGCTCATCGAGGAGCGACTGGCCGACGTCGTGGCATCGCACGTGGGTTTGGGCTACGCCGAAGAGTGGGACTACAACGCGCTCCTGCTCGACCTGCAGTCGAACTACCCCACGGAACTCACCGTCGAGACGCTGCGCGAGTATCGCGACGCCGAAGAGATCGCTGCCCTGGTCATCGACGAGGCGCTGAACAAGTACGAGAAGAAGGCCGAGGAGTTTCCCGGCGGCCTTGAGACGGCTAAGGAGATCGAGCGCGACATCATGCTTCAGATTCTCGATCAGCGCTGGCGCGATCACCTCTCGGAGATGGACTACTTGCGCGATGGAATTCACCTGCGCCAGACCGCCCAGCAGGACCCCCTGAACGCGTGGCAGAAGGAGGGTTACTTGATGTTCGAGCACCTCCTCGAAGCGGTCGACGCCGACTACGTGCGATACATCACCCACGTCGAGGCGAGCGCACCAGTCGAAGAGAGCGTCGAGGATGAAGGGCTCGCCGGAGCACTCACCAACGCCAACGAAGTGGCCCCGGGTGCGAGCGAGCTGCCGGCGCACACCAGTGCAGCGCCCACCAAGTCCTCAACGACTCCACACCAAAAACCAGGGCGCAACGATCCCTGCTGGTGCGGCTCGAAGCGCAAGTTCAAGCAGTGCCATGGCCGACCCTAAGGCGGAGAACGCCCTTCGCCTCGCCCTGATCTCGATCGAGGAGCTCGAGTCTCGCTGGGAGGCGGCGCGCGACTACCTTAAGGTCGACGCCAGTCGCGCGCGCCACGCGCTCTTGAGCGAACTGGCGGCTGAACCGAATCTCTGGGACGACCAAGACCACGCTCGTGAAGTCACCACCGAGCTCGGTCGCCTCGCCAATGACCTGGCGTCCTTTGACGCGTTGCGTCGCGAACTCGACGACGCGGTAGTCCTCTCGGAGTTCGCCCGCGAGTCTCTTGACAGTGGCGAACCCGATCGCGCGACATTCGATGAACTCACCGAGGCGGTGGATGCTCTGCGGCGCGACATCGCCGCACTCGAGGTACAGAGCCTCTTTAGTGGACCCTACGACGAGAACGCGGCGATTGTCGATCTCCACGCCGGGGCCGGCGGGACCGACGCGCAGGACTGGACCGAGATGTTGTTGCGCATGTACTCGCGATGGGCGGAGCGGCGCGGCTTCAGCGTGGAGATTGACGAAGCGACCGAGGGCACCGAGGCTGGCCTTCTGTCCGCCACGTTCATCGTGACCGGGCGATTCGCGTACGGGTGGCTCTCGGCCGAACGCGGTGTGCACCGCCTGGTGCGTATCAGTCCCTTCGACTCCCAGGCCCGTCGTCAGACGAGCTTCGCCAGTTTGGACGTCACCCCACTGCTCGACGACAGCGCGGGCGAGGTCGAGATCGACGAGAAGGATTTGCGCATCGATACCTTCCGCTCGTCGGGTGCGGGCGGTCAGCACATCAACAAAACCGACTCGGCCATTCGCATCACGCACCTGCCCACGGGCATCGTGGTCTCGTGCCAGAACGAGCGCTCCCAGCACCAGAACAAGGCGCGCGCGCTGCAGATCCTGGAGGCCAAGCTCTCTGAACGAGCCCGAGCTCAGCGTCAGGCCGAGATGGACGCCCTCAGTGGGGTGCGCTCAGACAACGCGTGGGGCTCACAGATCCGCAGTTACGTTCAGGCTCCCTACCAACTCGTCAAGGACCATCGCAGCGAATACGAGACGGGAAACGTCGACGCCGTACTCGATGGCGACCTTGACGCGTTTATGGAGGCTGAACTGCGTCGACAGCGATCGGCCTCCTAAAAATCGCTGTTTCGTTCAAATACGGGCGGCGGATGGATCAAGCCGCACGAGTGACCTCAGTAGAATGGTCCTGCCACTGTGCCCGAACAACTGCACAACTTGCCGATGACACCAAAGGTGTGAAACCGTGATCCGATTCGAAAACGTCTCGAAGACCTATAAGAACGGCACCCCAGCACTCAAGGACATCTCACTCGACATCGAAAAGGGCGAGTTTGTCTTCCTGGTGGGTGCCTCGGGATCGGGAAAGACGACGTTCCTGCGATTGCTGCTGCGCGAAGAGCACCCGGATCGCGGTCGGATTCTCGAGGCGGGCCGCGACATTGGGGACCTGCCCAAGTGGCGCGTGCCCTACCTACGGCGCAACATCGGGTGCATCTTCCAAGACTTTCGCCTGCTACCCAATAAGACGGTCTTCGAGAACGTGGCCTTCGCTCTGGAAGTGATCGGTCGGCCGCGCTCTACGGTGGAGTCTCAGGTTCCCCAGATTCTCGAGCTCGTGGGTCTGAGTGACAAGGCGAAGAATCGACCCCACGAACTCTCCGGTGGCGAACAGCAGCGCGTCGCCGTTGCACGGGCCTTTGTCAATCGACCGCTCATTTTGCTGGCCGACGAACCGACGGGCAACCTCGACCCGTCAAACTCCGAGTCGATCATGGCCCTGTTGGAGCGCATCAATCGCACCGGCACCACAGTTGTGATGGCGACTCACGACAAGGCGCTCGTTGACCGGATGCGTCGGCGCGTCATTGAACTCGACCGCGGCGAGATGATACGAGACCAGGTGCGCGGCGTGTACGGCATCGACGAGAGTGTGGCCATTTAATGGGCGTCTATTTCGTCTACGCGATTCGAGAGACGCTGGGCAATCTGTGGCGAAACCGCATGATGACCATCGCCGCCGTTCTCACCGTGGCGGTGTCGCTGTCCCTGGTGGGAGGGGCGCTGTTGCTCAAGCAGAGCGCGGCCCAAGCCTCGGTGGACTGGCAGGAAGGCACGCGGGTGACCGTGTGGGTCGCCGCCGACGCGACCCCCAGCGAGATCACCGCAATTGGCACTCAACTCAAGTCCATGGACATCGTCAAGAACTGCAAGTTCTTCTCCCAAGCTGCCGACTACAAGCAGGCGACCCAGATCCTGGACCGCGCGATGTCACAGGTTCTCACGGTCAAGTCGGTGCCCTCGTCCTATCAGTGCACGCCAGTGGTGCCCTCCGACACCTACACCGTCGAGCAGACCTTCACCAACCAGCCCCACATCTACGCGGTCACCGGACCGAACCAAGAGATCAAGTCGATGAACCACGTGATTCGTGTCTTGCAGATCGTGTTCCTGGCGCTGGCGGCGGTCTTGTTGTTGAGTGCGCTGGTGCTCATCCTCAACACGATTCGCATGGCGATCTTCTCGCGGCGACGCGAAGTGTCGGTTATGAAGTTGGTCGGCGCAACGAACTGGTTCATTCGAGTGCCCTACATCACCGAGGGTTTCATCCAGGGTCTGCTGGGATCGGCGGTCGCGATCGGTCTAGTGAGCTTGGCCAAGGTGTTCTATCCACTGCACAACGAGTTCGCCCTAAACTCCTCGGCGCTTCTGGGCACCAACCTGGTCGTGCTCATCGTCGGGGTGTTGATTGGCTCGGTGGGATCGGGCATCGCGATCCGTCGTTTCCTGGACGTTTAGTTCTGCGCGTCGTCGAAGTCAAGGGAGAGCGAGTTGACGCAGTAGCGAAGTCCTGTTGTCGTCGGACCATCGTTAAAGACGTGCCCCAGGTGACCTCCGCATCGAGCGCAGAGGATCTCGGTACGGTGGCGAAACAGCGAGTGATCCTCGCGCTCGACGATGGTGCCCGGCTCACACGAGTCGAAACTTGGCCACCCGCACCCGGAGTCGAACTTCTGAGCGCTGGAAAAGAGCACCTGATGACATCCGCCACAGCGAAACACGCCGTCAGTATCGACGTGAAGCAGCGATCCGCTAAAGGGCGCCTCGGTTGACGCCCGGCGCAGCACGGCGTAACGGTCGGGCGTGAGCTCCTCGCGCCACTCGTCGTCGCTCTTTTCCACCTCGAAACTCATGGAAAAAGTGTACGAGTTAGGTTTGGGAGTAGTTCGGTCGTGGCGCTTCTTTGTAGGCGGGCGGGAACTCCGGATCGCCGTTGAGCAGCCGCGTGAATGCCCCGGCGAGTCCTTCGGGGTCTAGGCCGAGCTCGGCCAACAACAAGTCGGGCTTGTGGTGTTCGAGGTACGCACGCGGGACGCCCAGGATGCGCGTGGTGGGGTGCGCTCGACCGAGTTCCTGGGCGCGCAGGCGAATGGCCGAGACCATGGCCGTACCGGCCCCGCCGTGGCGGGTGGCGTCCTCGACGGTGATAACTCGTTCGTGCGAAAGCGCGTCATCAATCATTCGCGCGTCGGCCGGCAGCACTCGCACGTCGTACAGGGTCACCCTGGACGCCTCGGCTCCCATCCGCGCCAGGGCGGCGTAGGCGTTGGGCGCCATCTTGCCCACGGCTAGCACGCACAGCGAGCCATCACCTTTGACGACGCAACGCGCGTCCAGGCCCTCACCCACTCGTCCATCGAAGGCCGGAGAGTCAGTTTTGGGATATCG
>DATJUR010000023.1:0-9148 GCA_035502215.1 Acidimicrobiales bacterium
GGCGACATCATCGCGACGATTCAAGGTGAGCAGGATCAGATCATCCGTAGTCCGCTCGCGGGCATCCTGCTGGTCCAAGGTGGTCCCGGTACCGGCAAAACGGCCGTGGCGCTGCACCGCGCCGCCTACCTGCTCTTCACCCATCGCGCGACCCTTGAGCGCCAAGGCGTTCTGGTAGTGGGCCCGAACCCGCTGTTCCTCAACTACATCGAAAACGTGCTGCCCTCCCTGGGTGAATCGGGGGTCACCCTGTCCACGATCGCCGGCCTGGTGACCAACATCGAGGTGCGCGGTGTTGACTCTGAAGACGTCGACCAGTTGAAAGGCGATCTGCGCATGGCCCGCGTGTTGTCGCGTGCGATGAGTACTCGCGAGCGAGCCTTGCGACACGACGTAGAGATTCCCGTGGGGCGGGCGACCCTCGTCCTCAAGGCGAAGTACACCCAGGACGCCGTCGAACGCGCCCGTCGTCGTCCCGGCAATCACAATCAGCGGCGCTCCGCCGTAGGCCGTGAACTCGCGGCTCGCCTCGCGGCAGAGTACCGTGAGCGATTTTCCAAAGAAGGATCCCGCGATGGATCCGAAGAGGTCAGCAACGAGACCGAGCTCGCCGAGGCAATTCGCGCGACCCCGCAGTTCAAAGAGGCGCTCCAACGGGTCTGGCCCCGCATCACCGGTCAGGAGCTCGTCCACGACCTCTTGGGCGCACCCGCCTTGTTGCGTGCCGCGGGCAAGGGGATCTTGAGTGACCGCGAAATCGAGATGCTGTATCGGCCGCGCTTTACCTCCACCGAGGAGATCGCTTGGACCAAGGCGGACGCCGCGCTGATCGACGAAGCGCGCGTTCTCGTGGGGCCGCGCAAGCGCCCGCGCCCCGCGCCGCGCCCGGCCGACAACGTGCTTGGGGGAGTGGACCTCGACTCATATTCTGGCGAGCACCGCGCTGCCGCCCTGCGCGAGGCGCAGCGCCTCGCGGTCGTCCAAAGCCAAGAACTGGATGAAGCGGAGTTTGTTACCTACGGACACATCGTGGTGGACGAAGCGCAAGATCTCTCGCCCATGGAGTTGCGAGTTCTCAAGCGCCGCGACCTCACCGGCTCCATGACGATCGTGGGTGACATGGGTCAGGCCACGACCGCGTCATCGTCGGCCTCCTGGGACACCCTGCTCAAGGTGCTCTCGCCGCGACGTGAGCCCACGCGCGTTGACCTGACGGTGAGCTATCGCACGCCCCAAGAGGTGCTGGCCTTCGCCGCACCAACACTGCTTGCGGCCGCGCCCGACCTCGAGCCACCGCGACCCGTTCGTCGCGCCGGATCGATGCCCTTGGTTGTTCTCTCCAGCGAGGCGGAGTTCAGTGACGCGCTGGTGCAACTCACACGAGGGGAGATCGAAGCAGTTGCGCCTGGCCGCGTAGCGGTCATCGTGAGCGCTCGTCGCGTAAGCGAGGTCGTCACGACACTGCGAGAGGGAGGACTCGACGCGGTCGATCCCAATGACCAAGAGTCCAGGGGACTCGCAGCCGACCTGGTGGTCCTCGCCGCTGAAGGCGCCAACGGTTTGGAGTTCGACGCCGTCGTCGTTGTCGAACCTGGTCAGATTGCCAATCGTGGAGCAACTAATGAGTCCACGTACACGCCGCGCGGATTGCGAACTCTCTACGTTGCCCTGACGCGTCCCACCAGGCGACTCGCCGTGATCGCCACGAAGGACCTTCCGCCCACCCTCGCCTGAGGACCGCGACCATCGCCATCGACAAAGTGGGGTCGCGATTTCTACTAGAAATGATGGCGTGAGTCAGGCAGTTTCCCCCGAAAGCCTGGCGAAGCAAGAGAAGATCGTCCACGATCGACCGCCGATGCTGGCCATCGGCGTGATGATCTGGCTCGGTTCAGAGTTGATGTTCTTCTCGGGACTCTTCGCCGCCCTCTTTACCATCCGCGCGCACCTCGCGTCGTGGCCCCCCAAAGGCACCCACCTCGACGTTCTCCAGTCGGGGATTTTCACCATTATCCTCATCGCGTCGTCATTTACCATGCAACGCGCCGTGTGGCTCATTGAACATCGGCGCCGGGGTGCTGCGCGCAACTGGGTGATTGCAACGATCATCATGGGCGCTTTGTTCGTGAGCAACCAGGCCTACGAGTGGACCCACCTCACCACGCGCTGGTACACCAACTCCTACGGATCGATTTTTTTCATCACGACCGGACTGCACGGTCTGCACGTGTTCCTGGGCTTAGTCGCCATGAGTTTTCTGCTGTATCGCATGCGTGGTCGTGAAGGAGACCCGGGGGAGCTCGCCACATTCCAGGGCGTGAGCTACTACTGGCACTTCGTTGACGTGGTGTGGATTGGCCTGTACTCGTCCCTCTTCCTGCTCAAGTAGGTGAAGGGCGTGACGTACTCATTCATCCGACGAAGTGCCCTCGGGCTGGGCGCGGGCCTATTCGTCGTCGCACCCCTCGTGCTCTTCGCTGCGCCAGCGAACGCGGGCAACTACAAGACGATCCCGTTCCAGACGACTCGCAAGAACGCAGGTACCCCGAACTCGAGTGACGTCACCAAGAACGCCAAGGGCCAGGTCACCAAGTACGGCAACAAGTACATCACCTACACGATTCCCTCGAGTTCGTTGGACAAGCTCGGCCAGGCGCTGTTCATGGAGAACTGCGCGTCGTGCCACGGCAGCCAGGCGAACGGCGTACCGACCTCGGCGGTGGGCTCGTACCCGGACCTGGTGGGCCTGGGTCCCGCGACGATTGACTTTTGGATCGACTCGGGTCGCATGCCCGCCAAGGACCCCGAAGCCGTTGAGGCGTTGCGCCGACAGCCCGCCTTGAATCCACATCAGGCCCAGGCGATCGCCGCCTGGGTGGACTCGCTCTCACCGAGCTACCCCGGAATACCGACACCTCACCTCAAGAACGCCAACGTCTCGGAGGGCCAGCAGCTGTTCGCGCTGAACTGCGCGGCCTGTCACACGATCGAAGGTGACGGCGACGCGCTCGCTTACAGCACGTTCGCGCCGTCGCTGCGTCACATCCCGGCCTTTCAAGTCGTCGAAGCGATACGCACCGGCCCCGCGAACATGCCCCGCTTCACCGGCAACTTGAGCGACCAGCAGGTCGACGACATTGTTAAGTACGTCACGACCGAGATTCAGCACCCCAATAACCCCGGTGGGTTCGGTCTGGGTGGGCTCGGTCCCGTAGCCGAGGGCTTTATTGCGCTGTTGGTTGGGGTGGGCTTTTTGGCGCTCATCTGCTACTGGATCGGAGATCGCTCGTGAGCGACGAGACTCCCGAACAGCTCAGCCCGCACGATGCGGTGACGATCGAAATGCACCAAGAAGAGTTGGCCGCGCGACGCGCGCGCGAGGCTCAGGATCTCGCCGATACGCACACGCCCGTCGCCATCTCGGGGCTGCGCGCAGACGATCCGCATCTCCAGCCCGCCGCCAAGAACCCCCACACCGTGGAACTGGTCATCTCGATCTGCTTCATACTGGGCATCTGTGCCATGGCCGGATTCGGCGCGGCCTACGTCGTAAATGCGAAGCCGTGGATCATCGCCTCGACCATGGGCATTGGCCTGTTTCTGTTCGGCGTGGGGCTCGTGGCCTGGGGAAAGTACCTCATGCCGCGCGGTCCCTTCGTCGAGGAGCGACACACCCTCGCGGGCGACCAGGTCGAGCGCGACGCCTTCGCTGCCGCAATCGTCGAGCGCGGTGGTGGCGTCGTCAAGCGTCGCAAGGTCCTCGCGGGCATCCTTGGCGGCGGATTGGGCATCTTTGGCATCGTGGCGCTGTTCCCGCTGCTGCGCAGCCTCGGACCTTTGCCCAAGGGCACGCTTTTTCACACCGACTGGCGCAAGGGCTCATACGCTGTGGACTCGTCGGGGCGACGCGTGACCGTCGGCGAGCTCGCCATCGGATCGATCGTCACCGTCTATCCCGAAGGTACCGAGAACACCGATCGCGGCCAGGCCGTCGACCAGACTGTCCTCATTCGTATCTCGAACGAAGACTTCGTCACCGAAAAGGGCCGCGAGACGTGGGGTCCCAAGGGCTACGTGGCCTACTCCAAACTCTGCACGCACCTCGGCTGTCCCGTGGGGCTCTACGAGCAGCAACTGCAGCTGTTGGTCTGTCCGTGCCACCAGTCCATGTTCAACGTCACCAATGGGGCGATCCCCCAGTTCGGTCCGGCACCCCGTCCACTGCCGCAGTTACCGCTGTATATCGACTCTGAGGGGTACATCCGCTCTCAAAGTGACTACAACCAGCCCGTTGGTCCCGGCTTCTGGGAGCGCACGACCGCATGAGTGAGGCCACGATTCCCACCAACCCTCGGGCCCGTAAGCGAGCGAGTGGCCCCTACGGCAAGATCGGCAAGGCGCTCGATGAGCTCGATGACCGCTTAGGTGTCGCCAAGGGCGGACGAACCTTCATGGACAAGATCTTCCCGGATCACTGGTCCTTCATGCTGGGCGAGATCGCGCTGTACTCATTTGTGATCCTGCTCGTGACCGGGGTGTTTCTCACGCTGTACTACGTGCCGAGTTCGACGTTGGTTGTCTATCACGGGCCGTACCTACCCCTCGACGGTCAACACGTCACCGAGGCCTTCGAGTCGACGGTCAATCTGTCCTTTAGCGTGCGCGGTGGACTGTTGATGCGCCAGATGCACCACTGGGCGTGCGACATCTTCGTGGGCGCGATTGTGGTTCACATGGCCCGCGTCTTTTTCACCGGGGCCTTTCGCAAGCCACGCGAACTCAACTGGACGATCGGTCTGACCTTGTTGATCCTCACCATGGCCAACGGCTTCCTGGGGTACTCGCTACCCGACGACCTCGTCTCGGGAACAGGCATTCGCATCGCCTACTCAATCTTGTTGTCGATCCCCTTTGTCGGGACGTACCTCGCGTTTTGGATCTTCGGCGGCAACTTTCCGGGAAGCGCCACGATTCCGCGCTTCTTTATCCTGCACGTCCTGATCATTCCGTTGCTCATTTTGGGTCTGGTGGGTGCGCACCTGGCCTTACTGGTGCGCCAAAAGCACACCCAGTTTCCCGGCGACGGGCGCACGGAGAAGAACGTCGTGGGCTCTCCCATGTTTCCGGTCTTCATGGCCAAGACCACGGGTTTCTTGTTCATTGTCGGCGGTTTCATCGCCCTGATATCGGCCTTCTTCCAGATCAACCCCATCTGGCAGTTTGGTCAGTACGAGGCCTCGCGCATCAGCTACGCCGTTCAACCCGACATGTATATGGCGTTCCTCGATGGCGCGCTGCGCATCTTCCCGTCATGGGAGTTCACGGCCTGGGGTCATACCTGGCCGCTCGAGGTCTTCATCCCGGCCGTGCTGTTCCCGGGCATCCTCTTTAACATCGCCTACGCCTGGCCGCTCATCGAGCGCAAGATCACCGGTGACGATCTGATGCACAACTTGCTCGATCGTCCGCGCGACAGACCCAAGCGCACGGCCTTCGGCGCGTCCGTGCTCGTGCTCGTGGCGATGCTCTTCATCGCGAGTGCGACCGACGTCATCGCCAAGTTCTTCGACATTTCATTGAATACCGTCCTGTGGGCGATGCGCATTTTGGTCATCGTCACCCCGTTCATCGCCTATCCGGTCACCTACAAGATCTGCAAGGAGCTCCAGGGCGTCAAACGGGCTGGCAAGCGCAAGACCCCCAACGTCGTCTCGCGCTCCGACGAGGGCGAATACATCGCTACTCCTACGCCGACCTACTCCGATGACGTCGAGCACGATGACGCGGCCATCCCGGTGCCGACATTCATCGAAGACGAGATCGAAGAGACCACGAGCCAGAGCGGCGTTCGAACAGTCGAACGCTAAATACTCGCGCGACGACCCTAAGGTCACTTTCGGTCATGTTCGTTGCCTAACATGACGGTGTGGCGGTGAGCGATACGAAGTGGCGCCCAGCGTCGTCCCTGATCTTCGATCGGCCCATCAATGCACGTCGCAATGTCGGGCTGCTGGGCGTCTCCACCTTTAAGACATCGGTCTCAGTGCGCTCGTCTGCCAGCACACCCACCGCCATCCGTCACGCGCTGGAGCATTACTCAACCTGGTCGTGGTCGAGCCGCGTGGATCTGGCCGAGTATGTGGCGATGGTCGACTACGGCGACGTCGATGATCCTGATGGGGAGGGCGGCCATGAACGTGTCGCCCAGGCCCTCGCGCGCATCGAGCAGACGCCGGTGGTGATCCTGGGCGGCGACAACGCCGCCACGTGGCACGCGATGAGTGCGTTGATGAAAGATCGCGTCGAGACGTTTGGTCTGATCACCTTGGACGCTCACCTCGATATGCGAGATGGACGATCGAACGGCTCGCCGGTACGCCAACTCCTAGAAGAAGGCTTGGACGGACATCACGTCGTCCAAGTCGGTTTGAGCGACTTCGCAAACTCGCCCGGGTACGCGCGCGACGCCCAGGCCGCCGGCGTGCGCATCATCGATCGTGACGCCTTTAACCGCGACGACGCGGCGGTCATCGCACGTCGTGCGCTCGACGTCGCGCGACAGGGCGGGCGCAAGGTCTACGTGGACATCGACCTCGACGTGGCTGATCGTTCGGTGGCGCCGGGATGCCCCGCGTCCGCGCCGGGTGGTCTACGTGCCGATGAGATCCGCCGCTTCGTGCGGGCTCTCGCCACGTCCAAAGACGTACTGGCCATTGACTTCACCGAAGTGGACGTCGAGCGCGATGCGCCCGACGAACGCACGGTGCGCTTGGGCGCGCTACTACTACTGGAGACGCTCTCGGGCGTGCAAAGGAGACCGTCGTGACCATTGAGCTGGGTATCGAGCCGCTGACGAGGGACGAACTCATTCGCGTGGCGCGCCACTACGAGCCACTCACCTTGAGCGCGGAGGTCATCGTGCGCCTCTCGCGCCGGCGCGACGCCATCGACGCGCTCGTGGACAGCGGCGAAGCCATCTACGGCCTCTCGACGGGATTCGGTTCGCTCGCCACGACCTCGATCTCACCCGAACGACGTCGCGACCTGCAGCGCTCGCTCATCCGTTCGCACGCGGCGGGCGTGGGTCCCGAAGTAGAAACCGAAGTGGTGCGCGCGATGATGGTCTCGCGCCTGACGAATTTGTGCAGTGGGGTGTCGGGGGTGCGGCCCTCAACGGCTGAGGCGTACGCGTCGCTGATCAACGCCAACATCACCCCGGTCGTGCACGAATTCGGATCGCTCGGATGCTCGGGGGACCTCGCGCCGCTTGCCCACGTGGCGCTCGCGCTCATGGGCGAAGGCGACGTGCGCGACGCGGGCGGGGCTCGGCGGCGCGCCATCGACGCTCTTCGCGACGCGGGCCTCGAGCCCGTCGAGCTGGCCGAGAAAGAGGGCCTCGCTCTTATCAACGGCACTGACGGCATGCTCGGCATGTTGATTCTGGCCCTCGACGACGGTCACGCCCTTTTGCGCCAGATGGATATCGCCGCGAGCCTGTCCATCCAGGCGCTGCGCGGGACCGACCAGGTCTTCGTGAGCGAGATCCACGAACTGCGCCCTCACCCCGGACAGCGCGACAGCGCCCAGAACCTCGTCGACTTACTCGCCGACTCAGCGATGGTTGTCTCTCGCCTCGACGAAATCACCCAGGTCCAAGACGCGTACTCGCTGCGGTGCGCCCCCCAGGTGCACGGCGCGGCCCGCGATACCTTCAGCCACGCCCAAGGCGTCGCCGACATCGAACTGGCCAGCGCGATCGACAACCCGTCGGTGCTCTCGGACGGAACCCTCGCGAGCAACGGCAACTTCCACGGCGCTCCGATCGGTTACGTCCTGGACTTTCTCGCCATTGCCCTGGCCGACGTCGCGTCGATGAGCGAACGGCGTACTGACCGACTACTCGACGTGAATCGCAGTTTTGGGCTGCCCCCGTTCCTGGCGGGCGATGCCGGGGTGGACTCAGGGCTCATGATCGCCCAGTACGCCCAGGCGGGTCTGGTCACCGAGATGAAGCGATTGGCCTTCCCAGCCTCGGTCGACTCCATTCCCTCCTCGGGCATGCAAGAAGACCACGTCTCGATGGGCTGGCACGCCGCGCGTAAGTTACGGCGCTCGCTGGAAGCGTTTCGTGACGTGCTCGCGATTGAACTGCTGGCGAGCGCGCGGGCGCTCGCCCTGCGTGCCCCGCTCGAAGCGTCTCCCGTTGCTCAGGCAATGGTCGAACGCATCAACGCGCTCTCGGGAGGGCCGGGTCACGATCGGTGGCTCTCGCCAGAGATAGCAGCAGTGAGCGATCTGGTCGCCTCACGCGAGCTACTCGATATCGCCGCGCGGTTTCTCACTCTGCGCTAGGAGGTTGGTCATGGAAGGTGCACGCCCCGTTCGCGCTGCTCGGGGCTCGACGATCAGTGCACGAGACTGGCCCCAAGAAGCCGCGCTTCGCATGCTGTGCAATAACCTCGATCCCGACGTCGCCGAGCGCCCGGACGATCTGGTGGTGTACGGCGGAACCGGACGCGCGGCGCGCGATTGGCGCAGCTTCGACGCGTTGGTGCGCACCCTCACGACGCTCAACAACGATGAGACAATGCTCGTGCAGTCGGGTCGCCCGGTCGGTGTGCTCCGTACCCACGAGTGGGCGCCGCGGGTCCTGATCGCCAACTCCAACCTGGTGCCGGACTGGGCCACGTGGCCAGAGTTTCGTCGCCTGGAAGCATTGGGTCTCACCATGTACGGCCAGATGACGGCGGGCTCGTGGATCTACATCGGAACTCAGGGCATCCTTCAGGGCACCTACGAGACCTTCGCCGCCGTGGCGGCCAAGCGTTTTGGGGGCACCCTCGCGGGCACTCTCACGCTCACCGCGGGAGCGGGTGGTATGGGCGGTGCGCAGCCGCTCGCGGTCACCATGAATGATGGGGTGTGCCTGTGCGTGGACGTCGACCCGAGTCGGCTGCAGCGACGCGTCGATCAGCGCTACCTCGACGAGTGGACGAGCGAACTCGATGAGGCCATTACCCGCGTCCTGCGCGCCAAGGCGAATCGCGAGGCTCTGAGTGTGGGACTGCTAGGAAATGCCGCGACGATCCTGCCCGAACTTCTGCGCCGGGGTGTCGAGGTCGACATCGTGACCGATCAGACCTCGGCC
>DATJUR010000024.1:0-5497 GCA_035502215.1 Acidimicrobiales bacterium
CTTTCTCGCGTACACCGCCGGACTGGCCTCGCCTCTTACCATCATCGCTGCGGGCGTTGCCGTTCTCTTCCTGGGCAATACGCTCTCTGAGTTCACGAAAGTCTTACCCTCCACGGGCGGGTTCATCTCCTTCATTGGTAAGACCTTTGGCGGTCGCACGGCTGTCACGACCGCGATTCTGACCGGGACGGGCTATATCGCGGCGATGGCGTCGGTGATCGCCATCGTGGGTGGCTTCTTTCAGATCATCCTCCAGCACTACAACGTCTCGGGACTGGAGAGCGTCCCGTGGGGAGTGTGGACTCTGATCTTCTTGGCCTTCGCGGCGTTCATGATGTACCGCGGCATCGCCATCTCGACGAAACTGGCGGGGGCCTTTTTCGCCTTTGAGATCACCATCATGATCATCGTCAGCATTATCTCGCTGGTGAAGTTCCACTCGCACATCAACTTCCAACCCTTCGAGTGGCACAACGTCAAGAACGGCTTCTCGGGCCTCGCCGCCGGATTCCCGCTCGCCATCTACCTCTTTATCGGTTGGGAGAACTCGGCGGCCCTGGCCGAGGAGACGAACAATCCGCGCAAGAATGTCCCCAAGGCCGTCTTCTTTTCGATCTGCGTCATGCTGGTCACCTACACGTTCTTTGCCTTCTCTACGGTGGTGGGCTTTAAGGGGAGCGAGGCGAACCTGACCAGCGCCGCCATACCGTTTCTGTCGGTGGCCAAAGAAGGATTTGCGGTCATTCTCTTCTTCGCCTTCCTGGCGGGCATGACCTCGACCCTGGGGGCGCTGATCGCCGGAACGAACTCCCAGGCTCGCTTGGTCTTTAACGCGGGACGCGAGGGTTTGCTGCCCACGTTCATCGGCCACGTGCACTCCGTTCGCCGTACGCCGATCTTTGCTCTAGCGACATTTCTCGGACTGAGCGTGGGCATCATTGGAATCTGGGGCCTCGGGCACATCATCGGTGGATCCAGCTCGGGGGCCATGAGTCCACTCACGATGTTCGACGAGTCCTCCACGTTTGGAACAATCTTGATCCTGCTTGTCTATGGGCTCAGCAATGTCGCGTTGCCCCTGTACTACAAGAGGAACGTCCCCGATCGATTTAGCGCCGTGCGCCACGGCGTGCTGCCGATCATCGGCGCGCTGTGGATCCTGGTTCCGCTCTACTACCTGGCCAAGCCTGGTCAGCCCACTCCCTACAACTGGTACCCGTACATGGCCCTCGCGGCCATCGCTCTGGCGATCGTGTACGCCACGTACGTCGTCGCCCGCGATCCCGCAGTCGGAGAGCGAGTCGGTTCGATCGTCGCCGACGAATAGCTCAGGCGCTCACGATGGTGGGCGCGAAGCCGAAGAACAGCCCCGACGCGGCGACTCCTGGTAGACAGTTGACCCGCACGTCAGTGGTGGCGCTCAAGTCGGCGAAGTGCACCTCGAGGATGACGTTGCCGTGCTCGGTCACTACCGGACCATCCTTGGCCACGGCCATGCGGAGCTTTACGTCTGTGACGTCGAAGGACTCAACGAGTTGCGATTGAACGAACTGGAGAGCTTCAGGAATGACCTCGATGGGCACGGGAGCCTTCTCACCAATCTTGGCGACTCGCTTGGACTCGTCGATCAGGATGTAGCGCTCGGGAGAACTCGCGAGCAACAGCTTCTCGCGCAGCATGGCGCCACCTCGCCCTTTGATCATGTTGGCCTCGCTGTCGACTTCGTCGGCCCCGTCAAATGACCAATCGGGTCTCGCGTTGAGAAGACTGGTCGTGGGCACACCTAGTTCGGTGCACGCGATCGACATCTCGAGTGAGGTCGTGATGGCGCGAAAGCGCACCGACTCGTCGTGCGAACGCTCGACCAGCGCGCGTAAGGTCAGCAGGCTCGTCGATCCACTGCCGACGCCCACCACGTCTCCGTCACGCAGTCGCTGGGCCGCCTGGCGAGCGACGGCCAGTTTGGCGTCGTAGTTGGCGATGGTGGTGGGCCACTCGGGGTGATCGCTCGCCGCGGCGTTCCACTGCATGGCTTTCCCACCTTCTTGGTCGTGGTTCAGTTCGTTGTCGTCACTTTACGTGGAGGACGTCGAGGATGAAGAAGGACTAGAGAAACGACGCGTGACCGACCATGCCGGCGGCCACCGTGGCATTGGTGACCTCGTCGATGAGCACGAAGCTGCCGGTAACGCGGTCTTCTCGATAGTCGTCGACCACCAGTGCCTCAGAGGTCACCAGCGTCGCAAGGCCGATGTCGTTGGTCTCCAGCGACGTTGCCTCGTCGACGGAGAGCGACTCGATGTTGATGACTCCAGAGATTGACTGGACTTTGACCGGCGTGGACTTCGTGGTGTGCTTGAGGCGCAGGCGCTGGCCGTTTGTGGTGAAGGGCTTCTCTCCGAACCAGCAGATCGTCGCCTCGAACTGTTTGGTCACCACCGGCAGCGGCGGCGTAGCGATGAGATCGCCGCGACCGGCGTCGGTCTCATCAGCGAGGTCGAGGTCCGCGGCCACGCCCACCGACGCTTCGACTCTGGCGTCTCCGCCGAAGTTGATGGCGCGAATCGTCGTCTCGACGCCCTGGGGCAGCAGGGTCACCGTGTCGCCGACGTGGAAGGCCTCCCCGCTAACCATGCCCGCGTACGTGCGGCCACCTCCCCTTTGACGCAGCACCCACTGGATGGGCAGACGTGCGCCCTGGGCACTCTCCCACGAGCCGGACTCCGACGACTCGAGGGCCTCCAGCACCGAGGGGCCGTCGTACCACGGTGTCTGGACAGACCTCTCAGCGACGTTGTCGCCCAGCAGCGCCGACACGGGAATCGCCCGCGTCGAAGTGAAGCCCAACTCACGCGACAGAGTTTCGATCTCATCCACGACGCTCTGGAAGGCCATCTGCGACCAGGCCACCGTGTCCATCTTGTTGATCGCTACGACCATCGAACGCACGCCGAGCAGAGCCGCAATAAAGAGGTGACGTCGCGTCTGCTCCTTGAGTCCAGAGGCGACATCGACCACCACGAGCGCGAGGTCGGCCGTTGAGGCGCCCGTGGCCATGTTGCGCGTGTAGCGCACGTGACCGGGGCAGTCGGCGATGATGAACTTGCGCGTGGGGGTCGAGGCGTAGCGGTAAGCAACGTCAATGGTGATGCCCTGTTCTCGTTCGGCGCGCAGGCCATCGGTCACGAAACTGAGATCGAGGTCCCCGATGCCGCGCTTCTCGGACGCGGCCGCTACGGCGTCGAGTTGGTCGTCGAAGAGTTGGCGTGTGTCAACGAGGAGTCGCCCGATGAGGGTTGACTTGCCGTCGTCGACCGAACCGATCGTGGCGAGACGCAGTACGTCTTTGGTGGTGAGTTGCACTTAGAAGTAGCCCTCGCGCTTGCGATCTTCCATCGCGGTCTCGGAGAATTTGTCGTCACCGCGCGTGGCGCCTCGTTCCGACACATTGGCGACTGCCACTTCGTCAATGATCGCCTCGAGAGTCGCGGCGCGAGAGAGCACGGCACCGGTGCAGTTAGCGTCTCCCACGGTGCGAAATCGCACCATCTGGGTCACGACGTCTTCGCCAGCGAGGGGCTCAACGAAGTCACCCACCGCGAGCCACATGCCGTCGCGCGACACCACTTGTCGCTCGTGGGCAAAGTAGATCGAAGGTAGGTCCATTTTCTCTCGGCCGATGTACTGCCAGACGTCGAGTTCGGTCCAGTCCGAGAGAGGGAAGGCGCGCACGTGTTCGCCGGGGTTGACCTTGCCCTGATAGAGCTGCCAGAGCTCGGGTCGCTGTTGACGAGGGTCCCACTGTCCAAACGCGTCGCGGAAACTCAGGATGCGCTCTTTGGCCCGGGCCTTGTCCTCGTCGCGCCGAGCGCCGCCGAACGCGGCGTCAAACGAGTTCTCGGTGATGGCGTCGAGCAGTGTGACAGTCTGGAGTCGGTTACGCGAGCCCAGCGGTCCGGGGTCGACGACCTTGCCCTGGTCGATCGAGTCCTGGACACGGGCGACAATCAGGCGCGCACCAACCGCCGCTACGGCCCGGTCGCGAAACTCCAGAACTTCGGGGAAGTTTTGCCCGGTGTCGATGTGCAGCACGGGGAAGGGAAGTTGCTGGGGCGCGAAGGCCTTCGCGGCCAGGTGCAAGAGCACGGCTGAGTCCTTGCCGCCCGAGAAGAGAAGGACGGGTCGCTCGCACTCGGCGACCACTTCGCGCAAGATAAACAGGGCGTGGGATTCGAGGATGTCGAGGTGGTCGGTGGCGTGAGGAGTCGGCAAGGTGGTGGTCATATTCCTGGGATGCCACAGTATTCTAGTTATCCACTAGAGAAACCGAGAGTGGCCCGAAAATGACGGCAATTGACCCCACGCCCACGCTCTTAAGCGAGTTGGACGAGATCAACGAGCGCTTCGAACGCTCGACGCCGATCGAGATCTTGCGCTGGACGTTCGATCGATTTGGCGCAGACGTAGCGATGGCCTGCTCGTTTGAGGATGTGGCCCTGTTGCACATGGTCCACGAACTTCAAGCCGACACGGAGGTCATCTTTCTTGACACTGGCGGGCACTTTCCCGAAACGCTCGAGTTCGCCCGCGAACTTGAAGCGGCCTGGTCTCTCCAGGTGACTCGCACTTTGCCTGGTCCCGAGGCCGACGCGTGGCCCTGTGGCACCTCGCAGTGCTGCAACGTGCGCAAGGTCGAGCCGCTCGGTCGCGCCCTGGCGGGAAAGAGCGCGTGGATCACCTCAGTTAAGCGCGTCGACGCAGCGACGCGTGCAACGATGAAAATCCTGATGTGGGATGAGAAATTCCACTTAGTGAAGGTGAATCCGCTGGCGACGTGGAGCGACGACGACGTTGCGTACTACCTCGCGAGCCACGATCTACCCGAGCATCCGCTCTGGGCGCAGGGCTATGCATCGATCGGCTGCGCCGCGATGACCATGAAACCCCAGGTCGACGGTGACCGGCGCTCGGGTCGTTGGGTCGGTTTGGACAAGGACGAGTGCGGGCTCCACGAGGCCTGACATCCACCAAAAATCCTTAGTACGACTGTAAATTTGTCGCAATGCCACAGCGACGTTTCACCCCGTACGTCGGATGCTTCTCCTAGTTCTCGCGCTATTTTGGGTTGCCCTCTTGGCTCCGGTGGTGATACGGCACTTCCGTGAGGGCGGAGCCGAACGCTCAATTGACTCCTTTCACGCCGAGCACGAGGTGCTGAGTCGACCCGGATACGTCGTGGCCCCGGCCCATCGGCTCGACGAGCCCGACGAGGAGTCGTACTTCGAATCGCCGGCCGTGCGGCGGCCTCATCTACGAGTTGTTCGCAGCGATGACACGCCCAGCACACTCGAAGCCCGCACCACCTGGGACGAGTGGTCCGAGAACTACGAGTTCGACGAGCCCGCTGAGAGTGTGGAGGCGCCCACGAATCACTATGCGGCCGCGTACTCCTCACGGCCCCGGGAACCCGAGATGACCGCGATGCAGCACTACGAGG
>DATJUR010000025.1:0-4376 GCA_035502215.1 Acidimicrobiales bacterium
GCCGAAGTTCGTTTTGACTCTGACCCGTTGTTCATGGCAACCAAGGACTTGCGCGAACCGTACCTTGCCGGGATCGACGACACCACCGACGAGTACATGGAGCGCATCGAAGAGGGCGGAACCTCAGACACCGTAGTCATGGGCGCCGCCGTACCGTTGCTCCTAGGAGACTCGACCTGGGGGGTACTCGGGTTCATTCATTTCGAGCTACGCGCCTGGAAGGCCTCGGAGATCAACGCCCTCCAGGCGGTAGCGTCGATGTTGGTCCAGCTCCAAGCGCGCATCGACGCCGAAGAACGCACGGCGTACATCGCCTTGCACGACGACCTCACCGACCTGCCCAATCGCCGCGCCCTGCTACGAGAGTTGAAACTACGTCGCAACTCTCATCGCGACACTGCGGTGCTCATTGTGGACCTGGACCGATTTAAGGTCATGAACGACTTTCTCGGACACGCCAACGGTGACCGACTACTCGTTACTATCGCAGACCGCATCCGTACCAGCATTCGGGTGAACGACTACTGTGCGCGCCTTGGCGGAGACGAGTTTGTCGTGCTGTTGGACGAAGCGAACAGTGAGATGGAAGTGCTCGCGAGCGCGTATCGAATTCTCGAAATCGTGGCCGCCCCCGTCGATCTGGGAGGACAACTGGTCTCACACACCGCCAGTATCGGAATCGCGATCGCGTCGTCGCACTCGCTTGAGAGCGATTCGGACTTGCTCGCTCAAGCCGACGGAGCCATGTACGTGGCCAAGGCCAGTGGACGCAACAAGGCCATGTTGCTTGACGAGAAGATGCGCGCTGATCTAGCCGATCGCTCCGCCATGGAGCTCGCTTTGCGCGACGCTCTAGAGAAGGGGGAGTTGCGTCTGCACTATCAGCCCGAGGTTGACCTGCGCAATGGCCAGCTCCTATCGGTCGAAGCGCTCCTGCGCTGGAACCACCCGAGCAAGGGCATGCTGAACGCCGCCGAGTTCATTACGGTGGCCGAAGAGACAGGTCTCGTTCTCACGATCGGACGCTGGGTCTTTGCCGAGGCCTGCCGCCAGATGGCCGAGTGGCGATTCAAGTATCCGGATCTTCACTTGGTGGTGCGCGTCAACATGTCACCGGCGGAGTTTGCGGCGACCGACCTCGTGGACTTTGTCGAGGGGTGTCTGTCGGCCAACGACGTTCCCGGGGAGCGTCTCTGTATTGAGATCACCGAGTACGCCGTGGTCGACGAGCCAGAAAAGACGGCGGCGATCCTGCGCGGGTTCCAAGAGATCGGTGTCGAAGTCGCTATCGACGACTTTGGCACGGGTTTCTCCTCCATGACCGAACTGAAGAATCTGCCTGTTGATCTGCTGAAATTGGACATGAGTTTCGTCAAGGGCATTACCACCGACGCCTACGACCGGGCGATCGTCGAGTCGATCATTCGCCTGAGCGAGGTCCTGAACCTGGGCGTGACGGCTGAGGGAATCGAGGAACCTGAGATCATTGAGGAGCTCTTGCGCCTTGGCTGTCACCAGGGTCAGGGCTATCTAATCTCTCGTCCAGTGGCGCCCGAGAACCTCCACGACTTACTATCGGCCGGTAGGGTCCCCGAATCATTGCTGCGCCCTGAAGACCTCACCCTAGGACTAGCGAGTACAACATTTTGACCCCTCTTGTTGACGGAGC
Source organism: Acidimicrobiales bacterium (assembly GCA_035502215.1). Taxonomy (GTDB): domain Bacteria; phylum Actinomycetota; class Acidimicrobiia; order Acidimicrobiales; family RAAP-2; genus RAAP-2. The sequence goes on from DATJUR010000025.1 coordinate 1,670, forward strand.
GTCTGATGACGCGACCGGAGCTGAACAGCTCGAGTACGAGCCATGGCTGTTCCAGACCATGCTCGACGAGCTATCGGTCTCAGAACTCGGCATCGGTTTTATCTATTCGGTGCTGGACGTCCTGGTGAAGCGCTATGCGCTCAACGACGCGGTCGTCATCTTGAATCACGAGTCGTTCGGATCTCAGATGTTCCGGGTCGGGGGCCAAGCCATCAGCGTGGACCTCGCCTCGCGACTTGGCTCGACGCCCGGTGTGTACTGCGACCCCGACGTCGTGCCCACCGCCGAGAAGGACGCGGTGCGCACCGCCTGTCAGTTATCTCTCTCGTTGCACTTGGCGCGCTTCAGCGCGGCCCACGACGCATTGACCAACATCGCCAATCGGCGCACCTTCGACAGCGCCCTGGCCCAGTCCTGCGTACGCTCGTCGCGCTACGGCTGGGCATTCACACTGGTCTTGGCCGATCTCAACGGGTTCAAGCAGGTGAACGACTCGCTCGGTCACGCGATCGGCGACGATCTGTTGCGCCAGTTTGGGCTCGCCCTGCGTCGTTCGATCCGTAGCGGTGACGTGGCCGCGAGAATTGGCGGCGATGAGTTCGCGGTGATCCTGGCCAACGCCGAGAGCCACGAGTCCTCGGGCTTTACTGATCGACTGCGCAGCCACTTGGGATCGGCGCGCGAACTGGTGGGATTCACGATCGGCGTCGCAGCGTCGCCACGTGACTCCACCGATCCGGCGGAGCTGTTTCGTATCGCCGATGCTCGACTGTACGAGAAGAAGGGTACGAACCGACGATGATGTCGCCCACCGAAGAAGATTTCGAACTCGAGTTGCGCAGCCTGTCCGGGGTCATGAACGTCGAGATTCGTCACCGTGAGAATGGGGACGTTGACGCCGTTACCCTCATCACTCACGGTCAGGATCCCAGCGCGCTGCGGGTGATGGCCACCCAGATTGTCAACCTGTACTACACCGACGCCTCGGTCATCGTCGAAGACGCCAGCCGTGCGATGGCGCCGCGCGCAGCCGAGGCGTCCAGGGTGGTTCTCGTGCGAGCCGAGTTTCACGCGGAGAGTGGCCAGTGCGAAGTAGAGCTCTCGTTTCAGGGCAAGACCGGCGCCGGGCGGGCGGGCAGCGGACAGCTCTTTGGAGGCGCCGAAGCGACGCTGGCCGCGCTGCGCGATATCGGATTTAACTTACCCTTTTACCTGCTCACGGTGGTGAGCGTGGCTACGGTGCGCGGGTGGCCCGTGATCGTCACCATGCGGCCCTTCTCCGAGGGCGCAGACATGTTCGGCATTGCTCAGGCCGAGAGTGACGTGACGTCCTCGGCGATGGCCACACTCGACTCCCTGAATCGTTTTCTGTCGAAGGAGTCCGGCGACTAGGTCCTCGTCTACGCAAGAAAACTCAGGTGGAAGAGCAATTTAAGCGAGCGAAGTTCCTAGAATGGCCCTCATGGGAGCTTGCAGTCTTGCTATGACTGGGCCAGCCCAGCGTGCCGCGAAGGACGATCGATGACCAAGATTCTCGTAGTCGACGACGACCAAGAAATGACCAGGATGCTGGACAAATACCTGTCCAATGAGGGTTATCAGGTAACGGTGGCTTCGACGGGCGTGGCGGCCCTCTCTGCGGCGTCGGCGACTGAGCCCCAACTTGTCCTCCTCGACATCGTCCTGGGGGCCGAGGATGGCCGTGAGATCCTGCGCGATCTGCGCTCCATCAGTGACGTGCCGGTAATTTTCTTGACCGGCCGCGGGCTTGAGACCGAGCGGATCGCCGGTCTCAAGTTAGGCGCGGACGACTACATCGTCAAGCCCTTTTCCCTGGGCGAGGTGTCGGCCCGCATCGAAACCATTTTGCGGCGCGCGGGCGTGAACACGGCCCAGCACGCCATTGAACGCCCGGACATCAGCTTCGGCGACCTGCAGATCAACGAGAACACTCACGAGGTTCGTCTCGCCGGTCAACTGCTCGATCTCACCTCCAAGGAGTTCTCGCTGTTGAGCTTCATCGCGACGACCCCTCGTCAGGTGTACACCCGCTCACAACTCCTCGAACACGTGTGGGCCTCATCGAGCGAGTGGCAGAACGAGGCGACGGTGACCGAGCACATCCGACGCCTGCGGGCCAAGATCGAGACCGATCCTGATCACCCCAAGTGGATCAAGACCGTGCGCGGCGTGGGCTATCGCTTCGAGCCTCAACTCAACTAGTCGTTTTGAGAGGATGCTACCAGGTAACCGGCAGCGACGCCATGCCGCGCAGGAATGGGTGCGGTTGATACGTCGGTGAGAAGCCGTCGACCAACCTCAAGTTCGGCATGCGCTCGGTGATGACGTCCAGCACGACCTTGCCCTCGAGTCGTGCGAGCGGCGCGCCGACGCAACTGTGGATGCCACGACCAAAGGCGAAGTGGGGTGCCGATCGCTCGTGCGCGAGGGTGAACTCGTCGGCCTCGGAGTAGTGCGAGGCGTCGCGGTTCGCCGAAAGATACGTCAGAAAGAGCCTCTCACCAGCGCCAATGGCCTGGCCATCGATCATCGTTCCCTTGGAAGCAATCCGCCACATACCGAACACCGGGGCGTCCAGTCGCAGGGCCTCTTCGAGAAACTTTGGCGCGAGCGTGGGGTCATTTCGCAACGCTTGGTAGCGCTCGGGAACGGAGAGGAGGCGCCAGAGCAGAGACGCGATCAAGTA
>DATJUR010000026.1:0-12477 GCA_035502215.1 Acidimicrobiales bacterium
CCAAGCGGGCGCGTCGACGCTGGACGCGGCATCCAGCTCGACTCCGGCCATCGAAGTTGAAAGCCCCTCGACCTTCGACGTGGACACCACGGCGAGCAGCCGTCAGGTGTCCGAACTCAAGGTGGGGGATCAGGTCCAGATCGTGCCCACCGGCGCCACCACTCCCTCGATGGGCACCGTGGCATCAATCAGCACGATTGCCTCGATCAGCAATGGGGTAGCCAGCTTTCCCGTGGTGATCGCGGTGACCGGCAAACCCACCGACATGTACGTAGGCGCCACAGCCAATCTCACCGCCGCGATCCTGGATGTGAAGAACGTTCTCACCGTTCCCACCAGCGCCGTGCACACCGAGGGCACGCGCAGCTTTGTGGACGTCGTCTCCCACGGCAAAGAGGTTCGCCACGCGGTGGTGACTGGCGCGGTGGGCGGCGTGTTGACTCAGATCAAGTCCGGGTTGACCAGGGGCCAAAAGGTGGTGATCGCCAACCTCTCGGCCTCGCTGCCGGGTCTCACAACCTCGAATCAGGGTCCGGGGACGCACATCAACTTCGTCGGGCCCGGCGGGAACGGGGTCATCGTCCAAAAGGTCGCGCCGTGAGCCCAGCGACGTTGACGCGACCCATCGTCGAGTTGAGCGACGTGCACAAGGAGTATCGCCTCGGTTCCATGACCGTCGAGGCGCTACGCGGCGTGGACTTGCGCATCGAGGAGGGCGAGTACGTCGCGATCATCGGCCCATCGGGGTCAGGCAAATCCACTTTGATGCACATCTTGGGGTGCTTAGACCTCGCGACCTCGGGGGTGTACGAGCTCGACGGAGTCGACGTCAGTCAGATGAACGAAACTGGCCTCGCGCACGTGAGGAACCGGCGAGTGGGCTTCGTCTTTCAGCAGTTCAACCTTCTAGCGAGACTCCCGGCGTGGCGAAACGTCGAGTTGCCGCTCATCTACGCGGGCGTCAGTCGAGCGCAGCGCAAGGAACGCGCGATCTCATCCCTGGCGCGCGTCAACCTGGGCGACCGCGTTGATCACCGACCCAACGAACTCTCCGGAGGTCAACAGCAGCGCGTCGCGGTCGCGCGAGCCTTGGTAAACGAGCCGTCCCTGGTGCTGGCGGATGAACCGACGGGCAACCTCGACTCGGCCTCGGCCGCCGACGTCCTCGCCCTGCTCGGTGACCTCAACGCCGCGGGACGCACCGTCGTTCTCATCACTCACGACGTCGAAACCGCGCACCGCGCCCAGCGAATCGTGCGGATCAGGGACGGCGAGATTCAGTCGGACACCACGACGTCGTGAGCATCGTTGAAACCATTCGATCCGCGCTCGAGGCGATCTGGGGACACCGGCTGCGCTCGGCGCTCACCGTGCTGGGGATTCTGATCGGTATCGCTGCGGTCATCCTCACGGTGGGCCTCGGCGAAGGAGCGAGCGCAACGGTGAACTCGGCGATCTCGTCGCTGGGCACCAACCTGCTCATCGTGACGCCGGGCAGCTCCTCGTCGGGCGGCGTTCAGGGAGGCTTTGGCTCAGCGAGCACCCTCACCTACGCCGACGCCCAGGATCTCGCCTCTCGCACCGTGTGTCCAAACATCGTGGCCGTGGCCCCGACGGCCACGACCTTTGACAACGTGGTTGCGGGCTCGAAGAACTGGACGACCCAGATCGATGGCACGACCGCCTCGTGGCTCAAGGTTCGTGATCGCACGATGGCCGAGGGGAGCTTCTTTACGCCGAGCCAAGTCGACGACGCCGACGCGGTCGCGGTGATTGGCTCGAGTACCGCCCAGGAGCTTGGCCTCGGTGAGTTTGCCCTGGGTCAGGTGATCACCGTCAACAACGTCTCGCTCAGCGTGATCGGCGTCCTGAACACGGCGGGCGACTCCAGTGGCATCGACGAGGACGACATGGTTTTGGTACCCATCACCCTCGCCCAGAGCCTCATCACCGGTTCTCAGTCGGTCCAGTCCATTTACGTTGAAGCGCAGTCCCAGGGCACACTCGGTGCCGCCTACGGCGAAACTGACGACGAGTTGCTGGCGCTGCACCAGATCACCAACCCCGCCAAGGCCGACTTCACGATCACGTCCCAGTCGACGCTTGAGTCGACGGCGAATTCGGTGAACGACGCGCTGACGTTTCTACTCGCGGGCATTGCTGCCATCTCGCTCCTGGTGGGCGGAATCGGGGTGATGAACATCATGCTCGTCTCGGTCACCGAACGAGTTCGCGAGATCGGACTGCGAAAGGCGTTGGGCGCGACGCCGGCCGCGATTCGTCGACAGTTCCTCTTTGAGGCCAGCGCCCTCGGGTTGACCGGCGGATTCCTTGGCGCTGGCTTGGGGGTGCTCGGCGCGGTCGTCATCCCCCAATTCGTCTCGAACCACATCACCCTCGAGTGGTGGGCGCTCGCGGGCTCGATCGGAGTGGCGATGGCGATCGGACTGGGTTTTGGGGTCTATCCGGCTGCACGAGCCGCCCGGCTCGCACCCATCGACGCACTGCGAAGTGAATAGGAGCCACATGCCACACGTCTCTCGCTCGAAGTGGAGTCTGATCATGATCCCGAGCTTGGCTCTCACCGCGGCGCTCGCGGGCACCGGCACACTCGGACTCCTCGCGCTCACCGCGCAGGTATCTTCGGCCGCCACGCCTGACGACTACCTCTGCGCGGTGGGCGCATCGTCCCAGAGCGCCCTCGAAGGAAGCGCGTTCACGATCCCGCTGGAAGTTGAGATCAGCTCGACTGCGTGTAGCGATCCGACACCCGATACGGCCTCAACGAGCGTGAGTTTCGCGCTCGTGGGCACGTCGAGTGCCTCGGCGACCTTTACGACCACGCCGATCACGACCGTAACGGGATACGCCTCAGTGAGCGCGGTGGCCAACGACAGCGCAGGTACCTACAGCGTGAGTGCGTCCTCGCCCTCCAGCGCCAGTTCGTCCAGTCCGAGCGTGACGTTCTCACTGACCAACGTGGCACCCTTGTCCGACACCATGTCGCCCGATGTTCCTTCGTACGAGTCCACGACAGTGGGTACGGACTTTGCGCTGGCACTTGCGGTCAGCGTCCGGGACGCCGAGGGCGCTCCGGCCGCGGACGTGCCGGTGCTGTTCGTTGCGCCGACCACGGGTCCGAGCGGCACTTTCCTGGGCGGCACCACTTCGTACTACGTCGACACGGACGCGCAGGGCGTGGCATCGGCGCCCGCCTTCGCCGCCAATGGCACGTCAGGTGGCTACGCGATCGAGGTGGACGCAGGTGGGTACGCGACGCCCATTGCCTTTGCCATGACGAACGAGGCGTTGACGGTGATGAGTGTCTCGTCGGTCACTCCCAACGTAGTAAGCCGAGGCAGCGCTCGCGATGTCGTGATCTCGGGCAGCGGGTTTGCGAGCGGGGCTGCTCTGGGCTTCTCAAGCCCCGGGGTAACGGTGATCTCGAGCACGTTGATCTCCTCGAGTGAGATCAGCGCCAATATCGCGGTGTCGACGACGGCGCGCCTGGGCGCGAGCAGCGTGACCGTGACGGACCCCTCGGGTTCGAGTGCCACAGGCACCTACGCCTTCACGGTGGCTCCGCTCTCCGCAACCGCCAAGGAGCCCCTGGAACTGGGATTCGCTCACGGTGCGTCGGGTTTGAGTGGCGCCCAGGAGCGGTCGCTGCGCGCCTACGTGGACCGACTGGCGCCGGGATCGTTCCTTGTGAGCACGGGGTACGCAGCGAACGCGGCGCTGGCGAGCCAGAGAGCCTTGGTCGTGGCCCGAGCAGTGCGGTCCCTGGACCCGAGGCTGCACGTTGTGCGTCGAGTGGTGGTGTCGGCGGCCCAGAGCAAGGTCGTGGTGGAGGTTCGCTAGGCCGGCAACGAACTCTGGTGGATCAAGCGCGCCCACATGATTGCGAGTCGCTGGCGCTCATTCTCCGGGGTGGTTGGACCTCTACGAACGAACTGGAGGGGTGCGGGCCCGGCACAGTAGACTGTTCTGCCGGTGCGTTGCTCTCGGGCCGCCAACCATTTTCTTAGAGGAGTTTCCATGTCCCAGGCTACGTTGAAAGCGTCGACGAGTCGCGCTGAAGGCTCAGCCAGTTCACGGCGCTTACGCCGAGAGGGGTCGATTCCCGGAGTTGTGTACGGACACGGCGTCAGCCCCTTCGCGGTGGCCGTGAACGCCAAGGAGTTTCGCACCGCGGTCTCGGGCGATCAGGGCCTTAACTCACTCATTACCCTGGACGCGGGTGGTACGACCTACACGGTTCTCGCGCGCGAACTCCAGCGTCACCCAGTGCGTGGCACGGTCTCACACATCGACTTTCAAGTCGTCGACCCGAACCAAGCGGTTCTGGCTGAAGTTCCCCTGCACCTCGTTGGCGACGCCGTCGAAGTGCGTCACGCCGACTGGGAAGTGGACCAGCAGATGTTCAGCCTAGAAGTCAGTGCTCGACCGAACGAGATTCCGACCTTCCTCGAAGTCGAGATCTCGAAACTCACGCCGGGCGCGACCATTCGGGTGGCAGATCTCGCACTGCCCAAGGGAGTCACGGCCCCCGGCGACCCGGCGGCGGCGGTTGTCGCGACCCACGCCGGTCGCGCAGCTAAGACGCCTGGACCCGCCGCCGCTGTCGCGGAGTAGTTCGCCGTGGCGCTTCGGCGCGCTCGCCACAACGATCGACGAGGACAGTCCAGTCGGCTCGTGATCCTTGGACTGGCCAACCCGGGGAAAGATTTCGAGGGATCTCGGCACAACGTGGGAGGCGACGCGGTACGCCTGGTCGTGCAACGCCGTGGCGGCCAACTCGTACTCGAGCGTCATCAGCGCGCCCTGACGGCGACCCTTCCCACTCCCGAAGGTCCGGTGACTCTGGCGGTGCCGACAGTATTCATGAACGAGTCAGGTTCGGTGCTGGCGCCCTTGATGCGCCGGACATCTCTCGAGAGTCCCTCGCACTTGGTGGTCGTTCACGACGAGTTGGACCTTGAGCCCGGTCGAGTGCAGATTAAGTTCGGCGGCGGGCTGGCGGGTCACAATGGGCTTCGCTCCATTGCCCAAGCCCTCGACTCACAAGACTTCGCCCGAGTGCGCGTGGGTATTGGCAAGCCGCCCAGCAAAGAGCAGGGGGCCAACTACGTCCTGAAGCGACCCACCGGCAAACTCAAAGAAGCCCTCCGGGCTGACGTGGCGTTGGCCGCAGACGCCATCGAGGCACTCTTGGACTACAGCTTCGACGTCGCCCAACAGCGCGTGAACGCTTCGTGAGCGAACTCGCCCTTCGCGCCATTCTTGATCGCGTCGCTCCCAGCGTGCGTGCGTCGATCGCCTCGGGCTCTTTCGTGCCGTCCAGCTACGCCACGCCGCTCGCCCTCGCCTCCCTCGCGCTGGACGAGGAGCTCCTGGTGGCGGTGGTGGCGACCTCGAGCGACGCCGAGCTCTTCTACGACGCGCTCGTCGCCTGGTTGGGTGAGCGCGAGGTGGCCCTGTGGCCCGGCTGGGATACTCACCCCTTAGAGCGGGTCAGTCCCGACAGCCTGGTCATGGCCCAACGCTCGCTTCTTCGCTGGCGTATCCACAACCGAAGTGGTCCGCGACTGATCGTGACCTCTGCGCGATCGATCGCTCAGCTCCTCTCGCCAGAGACGGTGCGCGAACCCTTCGTGCTCGCTCGCGGGGCTCAGCTCGAGCGCGATCAGTTCCTCCAGGCGCTGGTGTCCATGGGGTACCGGCGCGAGCAGCTCGTCGAACACCGCGCGGAGTTGGCAGTGCGCGGTGGCATCGTCGACGTCTGGCCCGCCCACGCGGACGAGCCGGTTCGCCTGGACTTTTTCGGCGACGACATTGAACGCCTCACGGTCTTTGACATCGCCACCCAGCGCACGACCCGCGACGTGGACGAGGTCGTTATCGGGCCGGCGCGCGAGTGGCTCCCGGGGCAGCGAACGCGAGAACGGGCCGAGGAGTTGGCCCAGAGCGCGCCGTGGGCCCAGTCAACGTTCGAGCGCATTGCTTCGGGACACCTCTTCGACGGGATGGAGGGCTGGATGGAGCTCTTCGTCAGCGAGCCCACGACCCTGCTCGATGAGATTGCGGGCGCGCGAGTCGTCGTCGTCGAAACGCCGCGCGTGCGCGCTCGCCTTGACGAGTTGTTGCTCGAAGAGCGCGAACTCACCGACGTGGTCGCGGCCACCTGGCGAGCCAGTGACGACGTGCCGCTCCTGCACCTCGACTACGACCACGCTCTGGGTGATCGCGTCAGTCTGGCTCTGGACGCTCGAGCAAGCACGCTCGACTCTCCTCTCACTTCACCCCCGGTCGTTCAGGGCGACGCCGGTCGCATCGCCGCTCACGTGCGCGGTTGGTCTCCCGGTCGCCGCGGTGTGATTCTGGCCTCCAGTCCTGGGGCGATCGAGAGGATGGCCGACCAGCTGCGCGGCGAGGGCCTCGAGGTAACGACGGATCCCGCTCGCGTACTGGACGCCCGACTCAGTGTGCTCGAAAGCTCGCTGCCTCTGGGATTCTCGCTGGAGCAGCCCGAGATCGTCGTGTGGAGCGAGAGCGATCTCACCGGTCGGCGTCCCCAACATCGCGTCGCGCGCACGCGCACGCGCAACGTGGATGGCTTCTTCGACGACCTGAGCGTGGGCAGCTACGTGGTGCATCGCCAGCACGGTGTGGCGCGCTTCTCGGGTACGACGACCCGCGCGATCAACGGGGTCACGCGCGACTATCTCATCCTGGAGTTCAAGGACGGTCGCAGTTACTGGCCGACCGAGCAGATCGACGCCCTCACGCCCTATACCGGCGGTGACTCTCCAGCCCTCTCGCGAATGGGCGGTGTCGAGTGGCAAAAGACGCGTGCCAAGGCGCGCGCCGCCGCGTTCCTCGTGGCCCAGGAACTCGTGGACCTGTATCGTCTGCGCACCGTGGCCGAAGGACACGCCTTTAGTCCCGACACGGCCTGGCAACGCGAGATGGAAGAACTCTTCCCCTACACGCTCACCGCGGACCAGGCCCAGGCCATTCTCGACGTAAAGGCGGACATGGAGTCTGAGCGGCCCATGGACCGATTGGTGTGCGCGGACGTCGGCTTTGGCAAGACCGAAGTGGCCCTGCGCGCCGTGTTCAAGGCGGTTCAGGACAACTACCAGGCCGCCGTTCTCGTGCCCACGACCCTGCTCGCGAGTCAGCACTTCGCAACCTTCACCGAGCGGTTCGCGAGTTTTCCTATCAAAGTCGCGTTGCTGAGTCGGTTCGTCGACGACGCTGAGAGCAAGGCGGTGATGGCCGGCTTGCGCGACGGATCGGTTGACGTGGTGATTGGCACGCATCGGCTGTTGAGCGACGCCGTCGCCTTTAAGAGGCTTGGTCTGCTCGTGGTGGACGAAGAGCAGCGCTTCGGGGTGACCCACAAGGAGGAGATCAAGTCGCGATCGGTCGGCGTGGACGTATTGACGCTCAGCGCGAGCCCGATCCCGCGCACCCTGGAGATGGCCTTCACCGGCATTCGCGATCTCTCGATGATCACGACGCCACCCGCGGAGCGCCGACCCATCCTCACCCACGTGGGCGAGTACAACGAGCCCGCCGTGGTGGAGGCGATTCGCCGTGAACTCTTGCGCGAAGGACAGGTCTTCTTCGTGCACAATCGGGTGACCGACATTGATCAAGTCGCGCGTCGTCTGGCTCAACTCGTACCCGACGCACGCATCGCGATCGCCCACGGGCAGATGGACGAAGGCACCCTAGAGCGGGTCATGATCGACTTTTGGGAGCGTCGCTACGACGTGCTGGTGTGCACGACCATCGTGGAGTCCGGCATCGACTTACCCTCGGTGAACACGCTCATCGTGGACCGGGCCGAGCGTTTGGGCCTGGGCCAGCTGCACCAGCTACGCGGACGGGTGGGACGAAGCGGCCAGCGGGCCTACGCCTATCTCTTTCACCCAGCTGATCAGGTACTCTCAGAAACCGCCTACGAACGCTTGCGCACCATCGGCGATAACACCGCCCTCGGAAGTGGTTTTAAGATCGCGATGCGCGACCTCGAGATCAGAGGTGCGGGGAACTTGCTCGGCCACGACCAGTCCGGTCCGGTTGCGGCCGTGGGTTACGACCTGTACGTGCAACTGGTCGCCGAAGCCGTGGCCGACGCCAAGGGCCTGCGCGCCCCCGAGGTCACGCCCATCAATCTCGACGTACCGGGTGACGCGCACCTGCCCAAGAGCTACGTCGAGGCGGACGACGCCCGTCTCGAGGCGTACCGCCACCTCGCGAGCGTGACCACCCACGAGGAACTCGACGACCTGCGCGCGGAGTGGGCTGACCGCTACGGCGCGCTGCCCGCGCCGGCCATCGGTCTACTCGAGCTCGCCAGACTGCGCCTCACGTGCCTCGAGTACGGCGTGACCTCCGTGGTGGTGATGCCCGCACGAGCCGGCGTGCGCTCTCGTCCGGTCGTGCGCCTCGGTCCCGTCACCCTCGCGGTGAGTCAGCAGATACGGGTACGACGAACCTACGAATCCTCGGCGTTCAATGACTCGACCCACGAGTTTCGCGTGGAGCGTAGCGCGCGCGAGGTCACGCCCAGTGCGCTCAGTGCGCTCATTCACGACCTCCACGCCGCGACCGAGGCCTCAGCCTGAGTCGGTAGCATGGCGGGGTGCGTCGACTGGTGGCTCTGTTTGTGCTCGCGCTGATCGGCGCCAGCATCTACGGGGTGAGTGGCCTCTCGTCGGGGGTGAGCGTCAATCATCAGACGGTCTCGGGCTCGACTCTGGACGCCGAACTATCGGCGATCGCCCACAACAAGACCCTCGAGTGCTACATCGACTCTCTCGATCCCACCACGTACTCGCCCGGAGCCGGCGGGGACTCCTTGAAGTCGAGTTCCGCCAGCACGTGGGTGAATCTGCGCGTCGAGGGCCTCGCCATCAACCAGTACGTCACGGCGAAGTGGAACTACCACCCCGACGCCGCTCAACTGGCCGACGCCAAGACGTCACTCGTCGGTGAGCTGAACGAAGAGGCGAGCGCGAACTCGTTGAGTTGTCCGGGTTCGGCTGCCACGGCGTTAGCTGAGATGCCCGCCGAGATGCGCACCGCGGAGATTCAGTCTCAGGCGACGTCGTTGTATCTGGTCAAGAAGCTAAACGACACCATTCCTCTGACGACGGCATCGATGGAGACCTACTACAAGTCCCACCAGAGCGACTACGACACTCTGTGCATCTCGATCGCCCTCGTGCTGCCGGCCAAGGTCGGCGCCTTCGAGAGCGCCGAGGCCCAGGGCGTCAGTGTGGCGACCCTAGCCAAGGACTACTCCCAGGACGCCTCGTCGACCAAGGGTGGATCCTACGGGTGCTACTCGCCCTCGAGTGACTCCTACGCCAGCGTGCGCCAGGACGCTAGCGGCGGGACGTTAAATAAGTTCCCGGCCCAGCCGGACTACATCGAGTACAACGACAGCGAGTACGCCCTCTTCGTAGCGGTGACCAAGAGGACGCCCACTCCCTTTGCCACGGCGGAGCCGGCCGTACTCAACGACCTCAAGACCCTCAACGCCCAGGCCGCCGACGCGGTCAAGAACTCCGTGCTCGAAGAAGCCGCGATCTACGTGGACCCCGCCTTTGGTCTGTGGGGAGTATCGAGCACTGAAGGGCCTGGCGTCTTCGCACCGAGTGTGCCGACCTCGTCTAACGTCACCGGAGCACAAAAGCTCTCTACAGGGGTCGCGAACTATCAGTGACCCCCGTCGTACGAGTCGTCGGACTGGGACCAGGCAATAGCGAGTACCTCACACAGCGCAGTGCGCGACTCGTTCGCGAGTCGTCCGTCGTACGGTTTCGTACCCTTCGCCACCCGGCGGCGGCCGACTTCCTAGGCGTCGAGAGTTACGACGAGCTCTACGAGCGCGCGGACTCCTACGAGGAGCTCTACGCGGCGATCGCCGAGGACCTGGTGCGCCTGGCCCACCAGGCATCAGCAGGAGAGGTCCTGTACGTCGTACCGGGCTCGCCCGTCGTGGCCGAGCGCACGGTCGAACTACTGCGCGAGCGACGCGACGTCACCGTGATCACCGAGCCTGCGGTCTCGGTGATCGACCTCGCGTGTGCGGCACTCGGCGCTGATCCCATGAGCGTGGGCCTGCGCGTCGTGGACGCACTCGGCTCTGAGGCGGCACTCCAGGGTCCCGGGCCGATGCTGGTTCTCCAGACCTACTCGCCAGAGGTTCTGGCGGTCGTGGCGGAGCGACTTTATCGGGCAAGCGAGGTCACGGTCCTGCATCACCTCGGCCTGGCGGACCAAGAGATCCTGCGCGTAGCGGCCAACGACCTTCCAAAGTTTGACCGCGCCGATCACTTAACGTCGCTGTGGGTCCCGGACGTCCGCGATCCGGGCGCAGCGATGGGCGAGTTGTGGCACCTCATTGAGCGGCTGCGTCTCGAGTGCCCCTGGGACCAAGAGCAGACTCACGCGTCGCTCACGAACCACCTGCTCGAAGAGGCCTACGAGGCCATTGACGCACTGGAGGCCCTGGCGCGCGCATCGGAGAGCGGTGTGCGCGACGAGTCCGTGATCTCTCACGTCGAAGAAGAACTCGGCGACCTTCTCGTGCAAGTTCTCTTGCACGCGGTGATTGGCGCTGAGGACGACGAGTTTGATCTCACGTCCATCGCCGAGCGCTTGCGCGACAAGCTCATCTATCGTCATCCCCACGTCTTCGGTGACGTGTCGGCCGATAGCGCCGACGACGTGGCCCAACGCTGGGAGGTTCTCAAACGATCTGAAAAAGGTCGCGCCAGCGTGACCGACGGTATCGAGTGGCAGCTGCCGGCCCTCACGCTCTACACGAAACTGCTTCGCAAGGCGGCGACGGTGAGCCTCGCAATGCAGCCCGGAGACGAAGAGCGACGTCGCGCGCTCGCCGCCCTCGAGAGTCTGGAGTTTGACGACGAACCGGCCGGCGACACGGGAACCACCTCGCGCGCGCTGTCATCGTGGGGAGACGCGATCGTCGCACTCGTCAGCGCGGCGCGCTACGCCGGCGTGGATCTCGAGGGGGTGCTACGCGAACGCGCGCTCGCGCTGCGCGACGCGATTCGCGAGAGGGAAGCCGAAAAACTCGCCGACTAACGTTCTGTGCGAAACGAGGAGACCGACATGAGCGCGATTGAAGTTGTCCTGGGCCGTCAGGTTCTCGACTCGAGGGGCAACCCCACCGTCGAAGCGGAAGTGCATCTCGAGTCGGGTGCCATGGGACGAGCGGTGTCGCCCTCGGGTGCGTCGACCGGCACGCGCGAAGCCGTCGAACTGCGCGACGCCGCCAGCGAGTGGAACGGCAAGGGCGTCAGCGCCGCGGTGGGCTACGTCAACGGCGAGATCAACGACGCCCTGGAGGGCTACGACGCCCGGGATCAGCGCTCCGTGGACTACGCGATGATCGACCTCGACGGCACCGCCAACAAGGCCCGCCTCGGCGCCAACGCCATCTTGGCGGTGTCGCTCGCTACGGCCAAGGCGGCCGCCCTCGAGAGTGACCTGCCCTTGTTCCAGTACCTCGGCGGCGTCAACGCGCACGTGCTACCGGTGCCGATGATGAACGTCATCAATGGCGGCGTGCACGCCAAGAACACCATCGACTTTCAAGAGTTCATGGTGATGCCAGTCGGTGCAGCGTCCTTTAGCGAGGCGTTGCGATGGGGCACCGAGACGTACCACGCGCTCAAGGCCATCTTTGAACAGCGCGGACTCTCCACCGCCGTGGGCGACGAGGGCGGCTTCGCGCCGGACTTACCCAACGCGGAGGCGGCCATTCAGGCGCTGCTGGACGCGATCGAAGCCGCCGGTCGCGTGCCGGGCGCGGAGATCTCCATTGCCATGGACCCGGCGACGAGCGAGCTGTATCGCGATGGGGCCTACCACCTCGAGGGCGAGGGTCGCGTGCTGTCGAGCGCCGAGTTGGTCGACTACTGGGCGGATCTGTGCGCTCGCTATCCCATTGTCTCGCTCGAAGACGGCATGGCCGAAGGAGACTGGCAGGGGTGGGCCGCTCTCACGTCGCGCCTCGGCGCCTCGATTCAAATTGTGGGTGACGACGTCTTCGTGACCAACCCCGAGATCCTGGAACAGGGAATCGAACGGGGCATTGCGAACTCGATCCTGATCAAACTGAATCAGATCGGCACTCTCACCGAGACCTTGGACACCGTGCGCCTGGCGAATCTGAGTCGGTACAGCTGCGTGATCTCGCATCGTTCTGGTGAGACCGAGGACACGACCATCAGCGACGTGTCCGTGGCGACGAACGCGGGCCAGATAAAAACCGGTGCGCCGGCCCGTAGCGATCGCGTGGCGAAGTACAATCAACTCTTGAGAATTGAAGAGCAGCTCGGAGACTCCGCCCGTTTTCTCGGGGCGAGGTCTTTGTCGGGAGCGTCAGGTGTCAGCAACTCATAGCGTCGATCGATCGCATCGCAATCA
>DATJUR010000027.1:0-22910 GCA_035502215.1 Acidimicrobiales bacterium
TCGCCGCCTCTCGGGAACGCGACTCCAGCGAGTCGCCGGTCGAATGCTGGGTGAGGACACCTGGCGGTACAAGAGCGCTCGCACGATCTTTCGCCCCGCGCTGCGCGCGTGGCGCACCTGGCGCAAGAAAGAAAAGACACGTCCAACGCTCGTCTCGGCCGCCCAGGCGACGGAAATCTACCCCGTGAACTACCGTCCCCGCGTCACCGACTACTCGCTCGAATACACCGCCCTGAACGCCGACCTCAGCGACGTGCTGATCGTAGAGATCCCCACCCACGCCAGTGACGCGCGCTCGGTCGTCGAGTCTCTCAACGTCACGGTGAACGAAACAACCGCGGAGTGGATCTTGCTGTGCGACTCCTCGACATCCTTGGACGCCCGCAACTACAGCGCGGCGAGGCTACTCGCTCACGCCACCCGTGACGATGACGTGGTCTTCGCCGACGAGGCCGGTCCCAACCAGTTCGCCCCGATCCTCAAGAGTCCCGCGGTGGGACCCCACACCTTGCTCAGTTACAACGTGGTCGGTCGCCCGGCCCTGTTGCGAGTTGAGACACTCTTTGACGCGGGTGGCTTCTCGCCCCACGCGGGTTGGGCCTTCGAGCACGACGCCTATCTGCGACTGTCAGAACGCAATGCGAGCTTTCGCCACTTGGCCCGCGTGCTACCCGCCGGTCGCGTCGCCGCGGACTTCGAGTCGACCCACATCGACGCTGACACGGTGCGTGTCGTCCAGAGCGCTCTAGAGCGTCGAGGATGGACGGGTACCGCGGCTCCCGGCGGGCGCGCGGGACTCGTGCGTTGGAGTGTGGCGGCCCCGATGCCCGCGCCCTCGATCGACATCATCATTCCCACTCGAGATCGCATCGACCTCGTTCGCCAGTGCGTCGCCGCCATCGAAGAAAAGACGACCTACCCGAACTACAGCATCATCCTGCTCGACAACGACTCGGTCGAAGAGGCCTCACTTGCCTACTTTCGCGACACCAAGTACACGGTCGTGCCCTGCCCAGGTCCCTTCAACTACGCCAAGATCGTCAATCGCGGCGTCGATCACTCGAGTGCGGACTACGTCGTCACGCTCAATAACGACACGGTCGTGGTCACGCCCGACTGGCTCGAGCAACTCATCTCTCTCGCCTCGCTCGACGACGTCGGAATCGTGGGCGCTTGCTTGCTCGATCGCGACGGGCGCCGCGAGCACGAGAGCATCGTCATCTCGCCGTATCCCCAGCACCTGCGCACCGACTCCAACTACCCCCACGTCGACAATTTCTCCCTGGCCGTGCGCGACGTGGCCGCGGTCACCGGGGCGATACAGATGGTCGAGCGCGCGTTCTGGCAACACTTGGGTGGCATGGACGAACAACTGGCGGTGGTGATGAACGACGTCGACATCTGCCTGCGCGCTCAGATCGAAGGGCGCTACGTGGTCTACACCCCTCACGTTCGTCTCTACCACCACGTGGGCTCGTCGCGCGGCGACCTGGATCCCCTCGAGGACCGCAACCGCTTCATCTCGCGCTGGGACATCTTTGGTTCGTTCCGAGACCCGTACTTTCCCGAGTCGCTTCTGCTCCTCGGCGAGAAGATGTATTTCTTCGTGCGCTGAGCCCATCACAAAGAGCCCGAGGAGCCCTTGTAGCCTAAGTAGGTGAATTCGTTCGGGGCGAGGCTGTTTGGCGCCTATCGCCGACTGTCTCCCACGACCAAAGCCATCGCACTCATTGTGCTGGTGGTACTCGCGGCCAACGGCTTTTACGTTCTGGGCCTGGCCAACAACGATCCCATCTCGTGGACCGCCGGCATCTCTCACCACCTGTGCCGCATTACGTGCGGGCGGCCCGCGATCGATCCCAACGTCGGCTTCGTGACGGTATCGCTCGGCCACGAAGCCGCGATGGACCTGTTGCACTTGCACTTCCCCTGGTGGACGTACACCCAGGGCCTCGGTCAACCCCTGGCCGGCGAGATGCAGTCGGGCGCACTGTTTCCCCTCACCCTCTGGTTCGCCATCTCCTCGGGCCTGGTCTGGTTCCACATCAGTCTCGAGGTCATCGCCGGGGTCTCGACGTACTTCCTCGCGCGCCGACTGTCTCTGCCCGTGTTCTTTGCCACCTTCGCCGGGATCCTCTTCGCCATCAACGGCACCTACGCGTGGCTCGGCAACTCGGTCATGAACCCGGTGTGTTTCTTACCCATGATCATCCTGGGCGTGGAGATGGTCTACGACAGCGCCTCGAGTCCCAAGAACCGCGGTTGGTACGTCTTGGCGATCGGCTTGGCGCTGTCGCTGTACGCCGGGTTCCCCGAAGTCGCCTACATCGACGCGCTCTTGGCCGTGGGGTGGGCGATCGTACGATTCTTTGTGATTCCCCGACTCAACCGAGCCCGCGCGGCGCGGCGCCTCGTCCTAGGAGCGATCATGGGGCTGATCCTGGCGCTGCCCATCATCGTGCCCTTCAAGGACTACCTCAAGAACGGCTTCATCGGCAGCCATACCTCGGCCGTGGACGGCTCACTCGTCCTACCCCACTACGCTTTGGCCGGATTCTTCGACCCCTACGTGTACGGTCCGATCTTTGCCAACACCAAGGCCGATCAGATGTGGGGTGGCATTGGCGGTTTCTTTGGCGCGTGCGTCTGCGCGCTCGCGCTCGTGGGCCTCTTTGGCACTAAGCAGCGCGCGCTGCGCATCTATCTGGGGGCCTACGTCGTGGTGGCGATGGCGGGGGCCTTTAACTTCTTAGACGTCCACAAGCTCTGGGACCTGATCCCGCTCGTGAGTCGCTCGTCCTTTGAGCGCTACAACACTCCGGGCTGCGAGCTCGCCATCATCGTGCTCGCGGCCTTTGGCCTGTGGGACTTTGCCCAAAGCGTGCGGGCCCGGCGACTCCTCACCACGACCAGTGCGTTCATGATCGTCGTGGTGGTCTTTTGCGTGCTGGGCGCGCGGGCCACCAATGCGGGCCAAACGTTCTCCTCGGCCAAGATCCACGACGTCTACATCGCCCTGCAGTTCCTGCCCTTCGTGGCGCTGGCGCTCGTGTTGATCGTCAGCCGACTCGGACGCTTTCGCGTTGCCCCCTTCCTCGTCGCGCTCATCGTCGTGGGCGAGGCGCTAATTATGTTCCTGGTGCCCACCGCCGAGTCGCCCAAACAGCTCACCGTGGACTATGCGCCGATCACCTACCTTCAAAAGCACCTCGGCCAAGAACGCTTCTTGGACTTCGCCGTGCTCTATCCCAACTGGGGCACGTACTTTGGACTCAACGAGCTCAGCGATATCGACCTGCCCTTCCCCAAGAACTTCAAGAACTTCATCGAGACCGACCTCGAGCCGGGACTGACCCCGGGCAACCAGTACGTGGTTAAGAACGGCGGGATCGGCGTGCGCAAGCTCGAACACTCGGTGATCAATCACTTCCACCAGTACGAAAAAGCCGGAGTGAAGTACCTCTTGATACCGAGTTCGGTGTCGCTTTTGCCGGGGCTCGCGCAGCGTGGTGTCAAGCAGGTCTTTCGCGACTCCCTCGCTACCATCTACCAGATGCCACACCCTCGCCCACTGTTCAGCGCAGCCAACGCGCGCTGCACCGTGACCAGCACCAGCGACAACTCGGCGAGTGTACGCTGCCCGAGCGCGACCACACTGTTGCGTACCGAGCTCTCGATGAAGGGGTGGAAGGCCTACGTGAACGGCAAGGAGGTGCCGATCACCACGGTGCACGGCGTGTACCAAGAAGTCTCGGTGCCCGCGGGAACCTCGACGGTCACCTATACGTTCTTTCCGCCCGACGAGCGCTACGCGCTGCTGCTGGGATTCTTGGGCTTCTTGTTCCTGCTGGGCTCGGTGGTCAACGAGCGCCGTCGCTTCGTGCCGACCCGTACGCGCGCGCGCCACTCCTAGGCCCCGGTCGCGTCGGCTACGTTTTCGCCCATGGCCACTGACGCGAAGAACCTCGTCGACGCGATCGACCTCACCAAGTCCATGTCCAAGGATGAGTCGGACCAACGCCTGCGCAAGGCGCAAAATCGCCTCACCCAGCTGCGACTCTTCAGCGCGGGCCTCCTCGAGCCACACCCCGCCGGACCCGGACTCATCGTGCTCTTCGAGGGCTTTGACGCCGCCGGCAAAGGTGGCGCGATCCGCCGACTCACGGCCAGCCTCGACCCCCGCCACGTCACCGTGCACCCGGTGGGGCCACCAACCGACGAGGAGTTGCGACACCACTTCCTGTGGCGCTTCCAGCCCTATATTCCCGGCACTGGCGAGATGACGGTCTTTGACCGTTCCTGGTACGGCCGGCTCCTGGTGGAGCGGGTCGAGGGACTCATCGACGACGAACTCGCCGCACGATCAGCCCGCGAGATCGTGGACTTCGAGCGCGTGCTCACCGACGCCAACACCACGATCGTCAAGTTCTGGCTCCATATCTCGAGTGAGGAGGAGCTCGCGCGCTTTAACGACCGCGAAAGCAACCCTCTCAAGCGCTGGAAGCTCACTCCCGAGGACTGGCGTAACCGCGAAAAACGAAAGGGCTACGAAAAGGCTCTGCGCTACATGGTCGAAACGACTGACTCCAAACACGCGCCCTGGGATCTCATTCCCGCCGAGAACAAGCACTACGCCCGCGCCCACATCCTCGAGACGCTCATCGATCGCTGGGTCCACGACCTCACCCGCCGTGGTTTGGATGTCCCCGCCCCGGTGCACGGCAGCTACCTCAAGGGCAACTAGGTATGTCGCAGCGCTACGGCATCACGATTCCCTTCGAGGGTGTCACGCTGCTCGAGCATCGTGACTGGTTCCACCGCCTGGTCGACCTCGGGTACACCGACGTCTGGTCGGCCGAGGTCGATGGGGCCGACGGCTTCACCCCGTTGAGCGTCGCGGCCCTCAGCGAACCGCGCCTCAACCTCGGCGTAGCAGTCACGCCCGCCTTCACCCGAGGTCCGGGTCTGCTCGCCATGAGCGTCGCCGCGCTGGCCGAGATTGCGGGGGGACGATTTACCATGGGCCTGGGTGCCTCCAGCCAGCCGGTCGTCGAACGCTGGAACGGCATTGCCTACGAGAAGCCCTACCAGCGCACGCGGGACGTCCTGAGATTTCTCAATCGCGCCCTCGACGGCGAGAAGATCGATGAGCAGTTCGAGACCTTCACGATCCGCGGCTTCAGGCTCTCACGTCCGGTCATCGAGCGTCCCGCGATCCTGCTGGGCGCCCTTCGCCCGGGCATGCTGCGACTGGCGGGACGCGAAGCGGACGGTGCGATTCTGAACTGGCTGGCGGCCAGTGACGTGGCCCAGTGCCGAGCCGAGGTTGGAGCGAACAAGACGATCGCCGCTCGGCTCTTCGTCATCCCCCTCGAGGACGCCCACACCGCGCGGTTCATCGCGCGGCGCATGATCTCGTCGTATCTGACGGTGAGCGCCTACGCCGAGTTCCACCGGTGGCTCGGGCGCGGCGAGGCCCTCACCCCGATGTGGGACGCGTGGCGCGAAGGTGAGCGCAAACTGGCCAACGAGGTCATCCCCGACTCGGTCGTCGACGACCTTGTGATTCACGGAAGCTTCGCCGCGTGTCGCGAGCACATTGCTCGCTACGTGGAGGCTGGGGTGCAGATCCCCGCGATCGCGATCGTTCCGGTGGGCGTCGACCTGGTGGCGGCGATCGAAGGCCTCGCGCCGCGCTAGACCCGTTCGGCTTCGAGAAACTCGAGGACCTCGGCGTACTTCTCTCGCGCCGACTGGGCGCGAGTGGGCACGTGGTCGCTGGGCACTTCACGCGCCTGGTAGTTCTTGAGCGCGTGGCGCGCCACGGTCTGGCGATGGACCTCGTCGGGACCGTCGTAGATACGCGCCGCGCGGGCCTGGCGATACATGGACTCCAGCGGCATGTCCGTGGAGTAGCCCAGTGACCCATAGGTCTGAATGGCGCGGTCCACCACGTTGTGCAACACGTTCGCCCCGTAATACTTGATCATGGCGATCTCGTCGCGCGCGGCGGCCGCGCCCGCCTGATCCATCTTCCAGGCGGCGTGCAAGGTCATGAGGCGCGCGGCGTGCATCTCGGCCTTGGAGTCGGCGATCCAGTTTTGGATCGTCTGCTTGTCGGCGAGCAGCGATCCGTGCGTGTAGCGGCTGAGGGCTCGCTCGCACATCATGTCAAAGGCCCGCTGGGACTGTCCCAGCCAGCGCATGCAGTGATGAATTCGTCCGGGCCCCAGACGAGTCTGGGCTAAGAGAAAGCCCGAGCCCTCGGGCCCGATCAGGTGGTCGACTGGCACGCGCACGTCCTGGTAAAGGATCTCAGCGTGATTGCCGAACTGCCCGTACACCACGTCAGGGTGGTCCATCGCTCCCACGTCGCGCAGGATGGTGACCCCGGGGGTGTCCACCGGCACGACGAACATCGACGATCCCTGGTACGGGTGCACTTCGGGATTCGTCACCGCCATCACGATCAAGATGTCGGCGACCGAGCCGTTGGTCGTGTACCACTTGCGACCGCTGATGACCCACTCCTCGCCGTCGCGCACGGCTCGCGTGACGAGCAGGCGCGGGTCGCTGCCCGCGGTGTTGGGTTCGGTCATCGAGAACCCCGAGCGAATCGCACCGCTGAGCAGCGGCGCAAGCCAGCGCTCACGGATGTCCTCGCGGCCGGTCATCTCCATGCCCGCCGCCAGCAGCTCGGCGTTGCCACTGTCGGGGGCGTTGTTGCCAAAGACGACCGGCGCGTAGATGGACTGGCCGAGGATCTCGTGCATCAGGCCGAGCTTCACCTGGCCAAAACCCATACCGCCGAGCTCGGGTGGCAGGTGCGCCGCCCACAGGCCGCGCTCTTTCACCTGATCCTGGAGGGGCTTGATGAGGGTGATTAGGTGGTCTCGCGACAGGTCAAGGGTCTCGAGGGGAAAGATCTCCTCGCGCACAAATCCCCGCATCCACTCGAGCTGCTCTTCGTACTGCGCGTCAGTCGAAAAATCCCAGGCCATGGGTCGCGTTCCCCTTCGTCGTGACCCACTCTAGGTCCCGGCATTTTGCTCTCGGTGTGGAGAGGGGCGCGACTCTCTACAATGAATCCCAGATCGGAGAGCCGTGGCCAAAAAGAGCAAGACCAAGTCAAATAAGACCGACTCGACCCAGCGTGACGCCCCGACGAAGAAGGTCATCGGCGTCGTGGACACGATGTTCGCGCGTTTCGACATGGGAGCCGCCGCCCGACGCGAGCTCGCCAAGTGCCCGGGGTACAACGAGACCTTCGTGGTCGTCAGCCAAACGGTGCCGGGCTTCAAGGACCTCGCGGTTGCGGC
The DNA here is from genome assembly GCA_035502215.1 of Acidimicrobiales bacterium. GTDB lineage: Bacteria > Actinomycetota > Acidimicrobiia > Acidimicrobiales > RAAP-2 > RAAP-2. The sequence goes on from DATJUR010000027.1 coordinate 7,320, forward strand.
GAAGAACCTCATCGAGCGTGACGGCGCGTCGATCGTGGTCGCCCTGGGCATGCCGGGATCGGCCGAGATCGACAAGCAGTGCGCCCACGAAGCCTCCACCGGCATCATGACCGCCCAACTCCTCACCTCCACACCGATCCTCGAAGTGTTCGTCCACGAAGACGAGTCCGACGACCCCCAGGTTCTCGCCAAGGTCTTTGAAAACCGTTCGCGGGACCACGCGCGCAACGCGTACTGGATGCTCTTTGCACCCGAGGAGCTGGCCAAGCGCGCCGGCCAAGGCATTCGCCAGGGTTTCGCCAACGCCGGCACGCTGCCCCACGCCTAGTCCGCTCCCACCAGTCAGTATGCTCACCTGAGCCCGACTCCCGAGGAGACCGCCATGCCCGAAGCCGTCATCGTCGCCACCGCGCGCACTCCGATTGGCCGAGCCTTTAAGGGCTCTCTGGTTGATCTGCGGCCCGACGACCTCACCGCCTTCATCGTGCGAGCCGCACTCGAGAAGGTTCCCGAACTCGACCCCCACAGCGTCGAAGACCTCATCGTGGGCTGCGGTCAGCCCGCCGGCGAGGCGGGCTTTAACGTCGCGCGCGTCGTGGCGGTGTTGGCTGGATTGGACGACGTGCCGGGCGTCACCGTCAATCGCTACTGCTCGTCGTCGCTGCAGACCATTCGCATGGCGGCCCACGCGATTCGCGCCGGCGAAGGCGACGTCTTCGTCGCCGCCGGGGTCGAGACCGTATCGCGATTCGCCAGCGGAGCCGCCGACAGCGGAGCCGCCATCAACCCGCGCTTCGCCGAGGCCATCGCGCGCACCAAGGAGCGCACCCCCCGGGTGGGCGCACCGTGGACCCCTCCCACGGGACTACCCGACGTCTACATTGCCATGGGCCAAACCGCGGAGAACGTGGCCGAGTTCGAGAAGGTCTCGCGCCTCGAACAAGACGAGTTCGCGCTGCGCAGCCAGGAGTTGGCCGTCGCGCACCAGAAGAATGGCTTCTTCGAACGAGAGATCACCGCGGTCACGACCCCGGACGGGACCGTGGTCGCCAAGGACGACGGACCGCGCGACGGAACGACTCTCGAAAAGCTCCAGAGCCTTCAGCCAGTGTTCCGCGAGGGCGGCACCGTGACGGCGGGTAACGCCTGTCCGCTCAACGACGGTGCGGCGGCAGTCATCGTGATGAGTGACACCCGCGCTCGGGAGCTAGGCATTATCCCCCTGGCGCGAATTGTTGCCAGTGGCGTGAGTGCCCTGAACCCCGAGATCATGGGCCTTGGCCCGATCGAGGCCTCGCGCCAGGCGCTCGCGCGTGCGGGCATGAGCATGGACGATATTGACCTGGTCGAGATTAACGAGGCCTTCGCGGCCCAGGTCCTGCCGTCGGCCAAGCACCTCGAAATACCGTTGGCCAAGTTGAACATCCGTGGCGGGGCAATCGCTTTGGGTCACCCCTTTGGCATGACTGGGGCGCGCATCATGACGACGTTGATCAACTCGCTCGAGGACGCCGACAAGCGATTTGGACTCGAGACCATGTGCGTTGGTGGTGGCCAGGGCATGGCCATGATCGTCGAGCGACTGAACTAACTACTCGCGCGCGCCCGTCCAGCGCGCACCGGGGTCGGCCTCGTAGATAGCGGCGTCCTCGTCGTTTACCGTGCGCGCCTCGTCGGGCAACATGACCGGAATCGAGTCGCGAATCTCATACGCGAGACGCGTGCGCGGGTTAAAGAGCACGTCGTGGGCGGGTGCGTAGAGCAACTTGCCGTGGTCCACCGGATCTTCGAGCAGCGAGAGCAGAAAGTCATCGACGGCCACTAGCTGAGCTCCTTGATCATCGTCACGACCTCGGCCACGTGCTCACGCAGGGAGGCCTCATCGCGGTCTTCTACGTTCAGTCGCAAGAGCGGCTCGGTGTTCGAGGCGCGCAGATTGAACCACCACGTGCCGTAGTCCGCGCTCAATCCGTCGAGCTCGTCGCTCTGCACACCCTCTTGGTCCAAGCGACGGCGAACCTTCATCACCACGTCCGAGGGGCTGGCCACCTCGGTGTTGATCTCACCGGAACTGGCGTAGCGCACGAAGGGTGCCACCAGAACGGACAGTGGCACGTCGGACTGGCTGAGCAGCTCCAGGACGACGAAGGCGGTGATGATGCCCGAGTCGGCGCGATAGTTGTCGCGGTAGTAGTAGTGACCCGAGTGCTCGCCGCCAAAGATGGCCCCCGTCTCAGCCATCGTCTGCTTGATGAAGCTGTGTCCGACCCGCGTGCGCACGGCCACGCCCCCGGACTCTTCGATCACCTCGGGCACGGATTTGGAACAGATCAAGTTGTAGAGCACCGTCGCACCGGGATGACGACCCAGCATGACCGACGCCACCATCGCCGTGGTGGTCGATCCGCTAACCGGATTGCCCAGCTCGTCGATCAAGAACACGCGGTCGGCGTCACCGTCAAAGGCGAGCCCGACGTCGGCGCCGGTTTTGCGAATGCGTGCCTGAAGGTCGACCAGGTTGGCCGGATTCAGGGGGTCGGCCGGGTGGTGGGGAAACGTTCCGTCTAACTCACCGTAGAGAATGTCGAGCTCAAAGGGCAAGCCCTCAAAGACCAGCGGGGCGACAAATCCGCCCATGCCGTTGGCCGTATCGGCCACGATGCGCAGCGGGCGAAACGAGGCCACGTCCACAAAGGAGTGCACGTGGGTGACCCACTCGTTGGTGAGATCGAGCGTCGCGTACTCCGCCAGTTCGGCCTCGGAGGGATGCTCGTAAAACCGATTGGTCAGTTCTTCGATCTCGTGCAGGCCCGACTCGGCCCCGATGGGCCTGGCCCCGGCGAGGCACATCTTGATGCCGTTGTACTGGGCGGGGTTGTGCGAGGCGGTAAACATCGCTCCGGGCACCCCGAGATACCCCGAGGCGAAGTACAGAAAGTCAGTCGAAGCGAGACCCAAGTCGGTGACCTCCACCCCCACCGAGCGCGCCCCGAGCGCGAAGGCGGCCGACAAGGGCTCGCTCGAGGTGCGCATATCGCGCGCGACCACGATGCGGGGAGACTGGGCGAAGGTGCCAAAGGCCGAACCCACCGCCTGGGCGAGGCGCTCGTCTAACTGATCGGGGTAGGTGCCGCGGACGTCGTAGGCCTTAAAGATCTGGGACGTCTCCACGGAGGCTCAGTCTACCGAGCGCCTTCTGCGACGCCGAAGGGCCAGTACGAGAACGACCAGCGCGCCGATCACCGTCGCGTAGGTCACCGCGTGACCGATCGTGTAGGACGGCGTGGCGCCATAGACGAGCGAGACATTCTTCGACGTCGGCACGACCGCCATCAGGTTGGGACTCACGCGATAGGGACCCGTCGCGCCCAGGGCGTGCCAGCGCGGATAGTACGAGATCTTCACCAGCATCGGCACACCCACCCGGCTCACGTGAAACGAGATCGACTGCAGCCCGACCTTGACGTGCGTCACGGTGACCGAGGGCAAGGCGCCCGAGGTCCTCATCGAGTTGACGTTCCCCGCGCGCGGCCAGTTCGCGGGCCCGCTCTCGGCGGCGAAGACGTTCTGGAGGTCATTGGTCAGCCACCACTCCTCGTTCTCGCTGAGCCAGTTGTGCTGCGAGGAGATGTTGGCCACCACGTTGGGGTCCTGACTCAACGACTGCACCATCGGACTGTGGGTGATCACATAGACGCGCCACTGCGCGCCCGGCGCGGGCCACCTCTTGGTGGTGGCGACGAGCTTGAGGTCGGGGACCGCCGCGGCCTGCTTGATGACGGCGGGCGAAAAGGCTATGAAGTACTTCACCCCAAGTATCTGCAGGTGCCGTACTCCCTCGGCGACGTCCAGGGGGCCGTAGTTCAGTCCCACCTGAGGATCACTGGGCGAGACGCTCAGCTCGGACTGATCGAGGTAGTGATAGGGAGTCGTCGGCGAGGACTCCATCAACAGGCCCTCCATCGAGTCCACGCAGTTGTCGGTCCAATAGGGCAAGAGCATCAACGCCTCGGGGGTACCGAATCGGTTCTCGGAGGAGCTGTACTCCCACATCGCTCGACCGCACCCGTACTTTGCCGAGACCCGCTGCATCGTGGTGATGATGTCGTGATACTCGGGCCACGAGGCCTGGGCCTGATAGCCGGCGTAGTTATCGGCCGACCACGCGGAGACCTGGTTGCCGGTGAGATTCAGATGCAGTGAGTTGGCCAGGGGTGTAATGAGACCCGGCACTGTCGAGCCGAGTCCGAGGAGCGCGACGGCGCAGGTGGCCCAAAACAGGCGTCCGCGACGCCAGGTGGGGTCCTCGGACTCCTCGACGTACTGCGCATCGACTCGCGGCGCGACGACATGGTCGCTCCCAGACCCAGCGAACTCATGAGCGATGTTGTCGCCCTCGAGGTAGGCCGGCTGCCACCGGCGACGCCGGGGTATGTAGTTCGCCCATCGAGCGGCGATATAACCCACGAGCCAGCCGGACACGAGGTAGATCGAGATGAACCAGAAGGGAATGAGCCGCTGGTTCCAGATCGCACTCTGTGGATCGAGCACGAAGGCCCAAAACGACGCGACCGTCATCCACGCGAGAATGAGCCCGAGGCGATCGCGCACGAAGAACGCGACGAGTACCGACACACACGCCAGACAGATGATCCAGCGGTCACCCGCCGCCCCACCGGCCGAGTTGTACCACCCGAGGGTCGAGAAGATCTCGCGCAGGTTCGAGACCGGAACGTTGGTGTAGCCCAGCGAATCGGTCAGTGACTGAGAGACGGCGAAGGGAAAGAGCCACCACGCCGAGAGTCCCACCGACAACAGTCCCGCACCGAGCGCGAAGCGCACCGGTCGCGACTGGTCACCGCGCCAGAGAGAGCGACGTTCCTCGTCCTCGATGTCGCGGCGCTGCACGAGCTCGGCCGCAGTCATGACCAGGATCATCGCGAGCGCGAATCGCAGTGAGACGAAACACGAGACCACCACAAAGACCAACGCCACGCCGGTAAGGACGTACCCGCGCCGCGAATAGATCACTTGAACGATTCGCCCCCCCGCGAACAGGACCAGCAACAACGTGAAGATCAGTGAGTAGGGCGACTCCCGCGACGAGAGAAAGCCCACGGCGTTCGTCGTCGCCGCGGTGTCGAAAAAGAACGGCACGAACGCGACACACAGCGAAGCCCCCAGAACCGCGAGACGGTTGGTCCCGCCGTCGAGCTCCCTGGTGCGCGCGCCGTGCTCGACCAACCCGTAGCGGTACGCGAGTTCGTAGAGCACCACGATCACCACCGCGCCAATCGTGAAAATCCATGGCAGGACGTGCGCGGCCAGAGTCAGGCTGAGCGAGATTGCCGCGATCCAGAATCCGCGACCCGTACGCATCCCGCGCGCGAAAAGCCCGATGGTGAGAAGCGCCAGGGCGAGCGAGAGCGAGAAGGCGTACTCGCCCGCCATGGTCGAAAAGAGATTGCCGCCGTCAATGGTGAACGTGGCGTCGAAGAGAAAGGGCAGCGTCGCGAGTGCCAGCGCGGCCGGAACTGGTCGTGGCGCCCGAAAGAGTCGGCCCATCGCGTAGGCGGTGATGGGCAGCAGGACCGACCCAAGAATCGTGGCGAGCTTGATCGCCACCGAAAAGCCGATGACGTAGCTAGCGAACGTGGCCAGCACGTCGGGGAGCACGAAGTAGTAGGTGTACAAGGGAAAGCCGTCGAACCAACCCGGATCCCAGGGCGTGAAGTTAAAGGGATTACCCGTCGTGCGCAGGTACGCGGGCGCGGCCAGATGCGAGCCGGTGTCGCCGCCCGTGATCAGCGTGTTCGAGAAGATGAGATTCGGGTGCAGTTCCCACACGGTGATGAAGATCACCGCCAGCACGAGCACGGCGTCAAAGATTCGTTCGGTGGTCCACCAGTCTCGAAGTCGCTCCATCAATGGCCCGAGCGCAGGTGGATGACCATCACGAAAGCCGTGGCGTTAAAGGCGGCGTGCGTGAGATAACTCGGTACGAGTCGCCGGGTGCGATAGGCGACAATCGCGAGCACGATGCCCAGGGCAAAGAGACCCGCGAACTCCAAGGGCTCACCGTGAGCGAGACCGAAGAGAGCTGCGCTCAGCACGACCGCCATCACGAGCGCGCTGCGACGCGTCATGCCGTGGGTTCCCTCGGCCAGGGCGCGAAACAGTACTCCACGAAAAAACCACTCCTCGAAGAGCGGTGCGAGAAACACGGTCATGAGACCCACCACGATGAATCCCCCACCGTGCGAGGCGGCAAAGAGGTGGTTGACCGGCCGGTTCAGGCTCTTGAAGTGAAAGGGGTAGTACGCGGCATCGATGAGGTACTGGCATCCCACGCCCAACACGACGTAGAACGCGTCACTCGCCCGGGGGCGCCACTGATCGGGCCACGGACGAAGACGGCCCTCGCGGTAGGCGAAGACGATCGCCGCGGCGAAGCCCATCCAGATACCCAACAGGCCCAGCGCGTTCGCCCACCACGGCGGAGTAGACGCCTTGGCCAGGGCGCTGAGCCCTCCGGGGTAGTGCGCGAGGGCGGCGCCGAGGGCCTCGAGCACGGTGGCGACGACCTGACCGACTAAGAATCCAATAAATCCCGCCACCACAATTGCGACGACGCGGGGTCGGTTTTCCAGCGCAGGTACGGAAGGAGAACTCAAACGGTGGCGCTTTCGACTCGAAGGTTTTGCACAGGCCCAAACGACTTGTCGCGGTAGACCTCTAGATTAGATACGTGGCTGATGCACCGAATGATCAAAACGGATACAAAAAGTTTCTCCCCAACGGTGAGAAGCCCATGGCGCCCCAGGTTCGCCGCCGTATCATCATCATTGGCCTCATCGCCTTTGTCATCGGCATTCTGATTATTAACTCAGCGTTCTCCCACCAGAACGTGAAAACCTTGACCTACTCGCACCTCTTGCGCGACGCCAAGTCCAACCAGGTCGACACGGCCACCATTAATAACTCCAGCGGCGTCATTACCGGCCAGTTGACCAACGGGACCAACTACAGCGCGAACGGCCCCGTCCCGGCCCTCTCTCAGGAAGTGAACGAACTACGCACCGAGAACGTGGCCGTTACATTTGCTAACCCCTCGAGCCTCGCCTCGGAGTTTCTGCCCTACCTCATCTGGATCCTGATCTTCGGTGGATTCCTGTACTACGCGAGCCGTCAGGCCCGGGGCCAGATGAACGGGATGATGTCGGTGGGCCGCTCGCGCGCCAAGCAGTTCAGCGAAGATCGCCCCAAGACGACGTTCGCCGACGTGGCGGGTTACCTTGGCGTCAAGCAGGAGATCAGCGAAGTCGTCGAGTTCCTCAAGAGTCCACTGCGCTATAAGACCATTGGCGCCACAATTCCAAAGGGCGTACTCCTGGTGGGGCCACCGGGCACGGGTAAGACAATGCTGGCGCGCGCCGTCGCGGGCGAGGCCGGAGTCCCGTTCTTTTCCGTCTCGGGCTCGGACTTCATGGAGATGTTCGTCGGGGTGGGTGCCAGTCGGGTGCGTGACCTGTTCGCCACGGCGCGCAAGCAGGCTCCCGCCATCGTCTTCGTCGACGAGATCGACTCCATCGGTCGAAAGCGCGGTGCGGGTTTGGGTGGGGGCCACGACGAACGCGAACAGACCCTCAACCAGATGCTCAGCGAGATGGACGGCTTTGAGCCCACCGAGGGCGTCGTTGTCATCGCGGCGACCAACCGGCCCGACGTGCTGGACCCTGCGCTGCTGCGCCCGGGTCGCTTCGATCGCCAGATCGTGGTTCCCCTACCCGACCTCGAAGAACGCCTGCCGATTCTCGAAGTCCACTCCAAGGGCAAACCCCTCGATCCTTCGGTGGATCTCACGATGGTCGCCCGCGGGACGCCCGGGATGAGCGGCGCCGATCTGGCCAACCTCGTCAACGAAGCCGCGCTACACGCCGTGCGTCGTAACTCGGCCACCATCTCGATGGAGGACTTCGAAACGGCGCGTGACCGGGTCCTCATGGGCCAAGAACGCGACACGATGGTTCTCCAGGACGACGAGCGCGAGCGCATCGCCTTTCACGAGAGCGGTCACGCCCTGCTCGCCTACGTGCTGGATAAGACCGATCCGTTGCACAAGATCACCATCATCCCTCGCGGTATGGCGTTGGGGGTCACGATGACCCTGCCCGAAGAAGATCGCCACATCATGGACCGCCAGGCGCTCGAGGACTCGCTGTGCATGCGCATGGGCGGACGGGTGGCCGAGCTTCTCGTTTACGGCGACCTGTCCACCGGGGCGGCCGATGATTTGCAGCGCAACACCGAGCTCGCCCGTCGCATGGTGCGCGAGTGGGGCATGTCCAAGGAGATCGGACCGATGGCCTGGGGCTCGAACAACCAGGTGTTCTTGGGCGAAGACCTCATGCACACCCGCGACTACTCCGACCACACCTCCAAGGTCATCGACGACGAAGTCGAGCGCATTTTGCGCGAGCAAGAGTCGCGCGCCATCGAGGTGGTCACTCTGCATCGCCGAGGTCTCGAAGCGCTCACGCGTGCGCTCCTCGAGCACGAGACCATTGACGGCGCCGAGGCCGCGCGGCTCATCGACGAGGCCAATGGGGAACCGGTGCACCCGGTGGGTACCCGTACGGTCAGTGCGTTGTCGGCCAAGAGCCGCGCCGCGGCCAAAGAGCAGGCCAAGGAGTTGGCTAACGCTCCGGCGGCGACCACTCCCGCACCCAGCCCCCCGGCGACACCGGCGCCGGGCTGGCAGCCGCCGACCCTACCGGCCGTCTAGGGGAGTTTGCAGGTACAGCCCGGCCGGTCGGCTGGGTAGGCTCAGCGTGACGATCGCACTGGGACTGGACGCCGCAACGAGGTAGGTCCCCGCCGGTTTTGGGATCGCCGCTCCGAGAAGTGAGGCGAGAGACACTGTGGTTCCGGCGCCGACTCGAGTACCCGTCGTTGTGACATCCTTCGTCGTCGGAGACGTCGCGTACGTGGTGACGTGCACGGTGATCGCCCGCGACGAGGTGTTCGTCACTTCGGCGACGTCAAATCCCTCGCCGCTGTAGTCCCTCACCACATCGGCCGCCGAGGGTACCTGGGGCGACGACAGGACGATCCACGAGCCTGTCCCGGTCGCCAGACCCGACACGACGGGCACGGATGATCGCACGGTGACGCTCGCGTATCCCGCGGCGGGAATCGCGGAGTTCGGGGTGATGGTGATCACGCCGCTCGAGTATGGCGCCAGCGACAGGATCTGGGGCGAGATCGTGAACTTCGCCAGTGAGACACTCGCCGTTACCTGCGCCCGTGCGTCGTTGGGATTGTCGATGCGAATCTGCGCCGTCGCGTTGTTCGCCGTTGTGACGGCAGGAAACCACGTCACGGCGGCGGCTGAGGTCACGCCGGCGTCGAAGGAGAGGGTGCCCACCGAGTCCTGCTCACCCACTACCGCCAGGGAGCCTCGTACGACCTTGACGTTCACCCCTACGTTCGCGGTGTTGACCACGCTCTTGCCGATATCGATCAGCTCCTGGGCGTGAGCGGGCACCGAGATTCCCTGCATGTTCTCGGGCGCGTAGAAGCCATTGGCCTCGAGCACCGAGATATTTGCGACCGCTTCGGTGGCCGTGGGGTTATAGAGGCTGAGGTAGGCGTCCGAACCCACCAGAGTGTTGAAACCTGCGGCAAACCACCGCGTCACACCTTGCGAGACACACGGCACGGACGCGTTGCCCTCGATCTCTTCGGCCACGACTCCCCCGCCACTGATCTGCGCGGCGGTCGCGTAGGTAACGCTCGCCGTCGTCACTTTCCCCGACTTGGCCCGCCTCGCGGTCGGCGGGTCGACCACCCGGGGCTCGAGAATCTGACCGCCGTGAGCGGCGAGCTCCAGCGTGCCGCTCCAGGTCCGGCCACTACTGGAGACGACCGAAACGCTGACGCTGCGCGCCGAACCTGAGGTGTTGAAGAACGAGACGCGCCCGGGTGCGCCACTCGTAAGACCCGTGCAGTAGAGGGCGGTCGACTCGGCGTTGAGGGATGTCACCAAACCACTGGGCAGCGCAGTGGGATTGCGTGGCGTCGAGCGAGTGGTGGCAAATCCCACCACGGCCACGACAAGGGCGAGCACGGCCAGCCAGGGAAAGCGACGCGAGCTCCTCATCGTTCACCCCGCGCACGTTCGCGGCGACGGCGTCCCGTAAAGAGCCACTCCACTCGCTGAATCCAGCCAAAGCCAAGCCACACGAGTATCCACACGGCCAGCGTGAGCCCCGCCAGGATGCCGTTGAAGGGAAAACGTTGCAGCGACAGCGTGCCCGTGAGCGTCGAGGCGCTGGTGGGCACCTGGAAGTACGACAGCCACGAGTGGTCCGTGGAGTGCGACGCACCGCGGCCGTTGACGCTGAGTGCAAAAGCGCTCGCCGGTGCGTACCCCGCTGCCACGGTCGAGCCCGACACGAGAACCCCGGTGTTCGAGGTCGTAGAAAAGAGCGGAACGAACGTCGACGTGCCCGGGTCGCGCTGGGCCACGATGCCGTGAAAGAGGGAGTTCGAAAAGACCTCGACCGAGGGGGTCTCCAAGACCAGTGAGAGATCGCTTTGATCGTTGAGGGCGGTCTCCAGGACCCCCGGCGCGTCGCGCACCGGTGAGCTTTGGACCCCCGCTAAGGCGGGAGCCGATGAGTTCATCACCACAATGGTGGAGATCCCCGCGGGCGCGAGAAGAGAACCGAGTCGCACGGTGCGTCCGGTGATGGCCTCGGAAACGGACCTCATGATCAGGTCGCTCGCCCCCGAGTCGGGCGAGACGAACTGGGTCGCCCCGCCGGGGAGACCGTCCATCGAGGTGGCCGCCTCCAGGCCGGGCTCAACCGTCCATCCGGCGAGAGGCAGCACCGTTGGGTCACCGAGCCACAGGACGCGATAGCCGCCCGCGTCGCTGGGGGCCAGGGCGCTCAGCGACTGAGCAACGCTGGTCGTGGGCAGATCGAAGCGCCCACTCCCCAGACTCTGGAGAAAGGGCAAACTCGCCACCGCCAAGGTGAGCACCGACGTGACCGCGGCGATCTGTCGCCAACCGAATCGCTCGCCGCGCAGGTCCAACTCGAGCGCGCCGACGCCCAGGCCGATCACCGCAGCGAGCGTGAAGGCGTACAGCGCCAGCAGCACGTCGAGGTCCGGCGCGAAGGAGCCGAGCCAGTGTCGCGAGTCCAGGGCCGCGAGAATCAGCGTCAAGGCGGCGATGGTCGCGAGTTTGGTGGCGACTCGTCGACGATCTCCCCGGCACAGCACGAGGGCGAAGAGCGCGGCCACGGGCAAGAGCCATCCCCACCACGTCGCGCCAAAAGCTCCATCGACGTCGCGCAGCATCGACAGAAACGATGGCACCGACCACGGCCCACGGGACAGACCAAAGATCTCCACGGAGCGCCGCCCCGCTGCCAGAGCGTCAACGGTCATCGGCAGCAGGAAGATCGCGACGTTAAAGATGAGTGCGCCCAAGAGCCGCCCCGACCCGCGAAAGCGACTGTCCGGATCCGGTTCAAAGGCGCGCGCGAGCGCGACTCCCACGATCACCAGGGCGCTCGCCACCAGGGTGCTCGGAGCGAGGGCCGTCGCAAGCGCCACGATCATGATCAGGGTCATGCGCTGACCCGCTTCGCTCCCTCGCCAACCGCGCTGTCCAAAGGGAACCGGATCCCCGTAGGGGCGAGGCCGAAAGCCCGGAACGTCCATGACTTCGAATATGCGTCGCACGATGAAGGGCAAACTGGCCACGGCCACCAACACGTCGAGGCGACCTTGGCCAACTGCGTTGAGTCCGAGCGGCATGGCCGCGTAGGCGATCGCTCCCACCAAACGCGCCCGATTCGACGCCCGGTCCTTGAGGAATCGGCCCACGCCCACCGCACCCAAGGGAACGCTCAGGATGAGCGCGAGGCGCGGCAGAGTGCCCATTCGCCCCAGCACGAAGGTGCCCGCGAAGGCGAGGACCCCATAGCCGGGCATCCCCGGAGTCCCGGTGCCCACGCCGCTCGCGGACCACGAGGCAAAGAAGTGCCGCCACGTCGACCACCACGAGTCGAGGGGCGCGAGATTACCTACGACCGGCAGGTGCATCGAAAAGAGGTTGCGCGAGCCGATGAACCACAACAGGGCGAACACCACGATGAGGGTGGCTTGGGCGCGAAACGACGTCATGATGCGCGAGGTCCGCGTGCGCATCTCAAACGCCTCGCTCGCTGCGATCTCGTCGAACTCTTCGTCTTCGGAGAAGGCGGCGCCGAAGCCGACGCCGGACTCTTCACTCACGCTTATCTCGTCGCGATCCAAGACGACGTCGGGCGGCAGGATACCTCGGGCTCGGTCGTAGCCCTCGCGGGCGAGGGTCACGACGAAGCGGCGAAGCCGCACGGCTCCGCCCACCTGCAAGCGGTGCAGTTGGGAGTCCGAGAGGACCCGCGAGGCGTTCATCTGACGGCGACGCTGGCGTACGCGGTGACGATGCTTCACCAGCCAGCGCCAGGAGCCCACGATGGCACCCGCTCGATCGGTGTCCCCACCCAGGAGAGCCACGACCAACTCCACGCCATCCAGGCCCAGAAGGGCGAGCAGAGTCCACCACGCCGTGCGACGATGCCAGCCCGAGGCAACGACAAGCAACTGGTGTCGGCGCAGGAGATCCTGACGGCTAGCGCGCCGGGTGCCCAGCGCGGTGGTTGGTCGCTCCCCCGTCGCGATGGTCTCGCGATGCGCCACTTTGGCGAGCGGCGCCACCACGATGCGCGCGCCCGCCACCTGGGCGCGCCAACACAGATCCAGGTCTTCGCCGAGCAGGGTGATGAGGGGATCAAATCCATGCAGCGAGGAGAACAGGTCGGCACGCACCAGGGTGACCCCGCCCGGCGCGACGAACACGTCGCGCTCGAGGTCTTGCTGTCCGTGGTCGATCTCGCCGGTTTCGATTCGCTCGCGCACGGCGCCGAAGCGATCGCACGACTGTCCCACGTGCAACAGAGTGATGGGGTCTTCGTACTCGACGAACTTGGGCGTGACGATGCCCGCGTTGGTGCGATAGGCCGCCTCGACCATGAGCTGAAGTGCGTCGGGATCTAGGCGCACGTCGTCGTGGCAGAACAAGAAGAAGGCCGTCCCCTCAACCATGAGGGCTGCCTCATTACAGGCCGCGCCGAACCCTCGGTTCTCGTCCAGGACTCGCACGAATGCGCTGGGCGCGACCGACGCCACGCGCTCGGCGACGTTGGTCGCCTCGCCGTTGGCGACCACCAGCAGGCTAAGTTGCTCGTAGTTTTGCGCCGCCAGCGACGCCGCAGCGGCCTCCAGACCCGGTCCGGAGCCGGTGGTGACGATGACGGCAACGACGGCCGGAGCACGAGATTCCATCAGTTCTTCAAGGCTAGTTGGCAGCGTCCTTTCCAACGGAACCGCGTGGCTCGGCGAGTAGCGACTTACCCTGCTTGTCGCCGGCTTTCGACGTCGGTGACGACATCGTTCAATGTTCGCTCCAGCGAGATCTGCGGGGACCAACCAGTCGCTTGGTGCAGTTTGTCGTAGTTACCCCGAAACACCGGCATCTCGACGGGTCGTAACAAGGCCGGATCGAGCACCGTGGTGATCTCGGGTGCGATGCGCCGGATCAACACGGCGCAGAGATCGCTCAGCAGCACGTCGCGCCCGGAGGCCACGTTGTAAGCCTCCCCGGTAATCCCGTACTGGGCGAGCAAGCGATAGGCCCGCACCACGTCGCGCACGTCGGAAAAATCGCGTCGAGTTGTCATGTCGCCCACTCGAATCACTCGCTCACCGCGCTCCTTCGCGTCCAACAGGCGAGTGATAAGAGCGGGCACGACAAAGTTGAGCGATTGACCGGGGCCGAGATGATTGAAGGGCCGCGCCACGATCACGCGCTGACCACGTCGGCGAACCACGTCGTGGGCCACGTTTTCCGCCTCGACTTTGCTCGCCGAGTACGGGTTCGCGGGCGCGACTCGAAAGGTCTCGCGCAGCGGTTGATCCTCTTCGCCGACGATGCCGTAGACCTCCGACGTGGACACCACGATCGTGGTCGACGACGGCGCCGCGTCGTAGGCCGCGTCGAGTACCCGATGGGTTCCGACCACGTTGACGCGCGTGAACTCATTGGAACGTTCCCACGACTCACCCACGTGGGTCAGGGCCGCTAGGTGATACGTCGTGTCGGGGACGTAGCGCGAAAACACCTCGCGCATCACTGTCTCGTCAGTCACGTCGTACTCGCGATCGATGCCCACGACCTCGTCGCCGCACTCGCGCAGATGACGAGTCAGGTGCTGACCGACGAATCCCCTTGCTCCGGTGATCAGCGCCCGCATCAGGACAGGGCCAAGTCGTACGCGCGTTGATGTTGATCGAGGCAGCGCTCCCAGGTGAAGCTCGAGGCTCGCCGCCGAGCGCGCACCCCACGCTCGGCGCGCTCAACGCTCGTCTCGTCCAGCGCGACTACGAGAGCGTCGGCCAGAGCGCTCGCGTCGCCCACGGGGGTGAGATACGCCTCGTCGCCCGCGACCTCGGCCATCACGGTGTCCGCACTCGTGACCACGGTTGCTCCGCACGCCATGGCCTCTAACACCGGCAAGCCGAAGCCCTCGCCACGCGACGGATACGCGACCACGCGCGCACCCCGGTACAACCCGGGCAGCAGATCGTCGTGCACGAAACCGAGGCGACGAATGCGCGCGCCATACGGGTGTGTACGCAGGACCTCTTCGACCGGTCCCTCGCCCCACCCGACCTGACCGCACAGCCACAGCTCGACGACGTCGTCCTGACGCGCCACCGCGCTGAAGGCGTCCAGTAGGAGGTCGAGTCCCTTTCGAGGCTCGACGGTGCCCACGAAGAGGATGTACGAGGACCCGGGTGGTGGCAAGCCATGGCGCTCAAAGAGATCGCCGTCAAAGGAACTGTCGGGGGTGAAGACGTCGAGCTCCACGCCAAGGGGTGCGACCACGATGGGTGCGTGCTGGGGAAAGGTCTCTTCGATCAGGCGTGCCGTGAAGTCGCTGACCGAGATCAGCACGCTTGCGTGCTGGACGCTGAAGGTAATGGCCCGGCGAAAGAAGGCGACCTTGGATCGTTCATGCCACTCGGGATTGGTAAAGAAGGTCAGGTCGTGAATAGTCACGACGCAGGGCGTCGAGTGACGCCGGGGCATGGTGTAGTGCGGCGCGTGCCATACGTCATTCTCCTTGGCGGTGGCCGACGCGCCGAGCAGATAGGCCTCCACAGCCAGGCGAGTGGCGCGCGAGCTCGGAACAAGCGCCGCGAGGTTGGCCGCCGGGGAGATAGCGGCCCAGCGCTCGGTGTCGTCGCGTCGGGTCACCAGCGTGGTGGTCACGTTTCGCTCGGGCAGACGGCGAGCGACCTCGACAATGTAGCGACCGGCCCCGGCCACCTGGGCCGGCACCGCCGACACGTCCAGAGCGACCTTCATCGCCAACTCGCCACGTGATCGAGGGCCGCGTTGCGCCACGTGAGATTCGCCACGCTCGCGCGACGCTGGTCGCGCGCCGACTGGCCAGTCGGCAGCGTCAA
>DATJUR010000028.1:0-6319 GCA_035502215.1 Acidimicrobiales bacterium
CCGTGGGTCGTGGTGCTCGCACTCGCGGTGGCGCTCGAGAGTGTGGGCCTGGCCCTGGGTGGACGCTCCACGTCGGTACCGACGCTCAGCACCACGTTTGATCACCTCGTCGTCGTGTACTGGGGGCGATGGCTACTCTTCCTCGCGTGGCTGTGGGTTGGCGCTCGACCCGTCGAGAGACTTTGGCGACTCACTCACGGTGATCCACCGTGATCGTGAGCGTCGCGTGGTGGGGGCTCATCGGTGTCGGGGCGGTCCTCGAGGTGCTGGCGCGACGGCGACCAGAGGCGCTGGCGTCCCTGGCGCGCGCGGGAGCGTGGTTGGCCCGCTCGATTCCCGGGCGGGTCGTGCTGTGGATGGGTTGGCTCTTGGCGGGCGTGCATCTGTTCACTCGCTACGGGGTGAGAGGTCGCTGAGCTACCACGGGTAAAGTCGCCCCATGAGCGTCGAGCGCGACACCAAGGACTGGACGTGGGTGCTCGAGCGCCCCTGCGAGCAGTGTGGCTTTGACGCGCGCACGGTGTCCGACGACGTGCTCGCCGAGCGACTTCGCGACGCGGCCACGCGCTGGTCCCCGGTACTCTCGCGCGATGACGTACGCACTCGACCACGCGAAGATCGGTGGTCGGCCCTCGAGTACGCCTGTCACGTGCGTGACGTCTTTTCGGTGATGGACGCACGGCTGGGGCTGATGTTGAACGAAGACGACCCGACGTTCGAGAACTGGGATCAGGACGAGACCGCCCTCGAGGCGCGCTACTGCGACCAGAATCCGGCCAGCGTGCGCGACGAACTGTGCGCGAACGCCCGACGTTTTGCCGACCGCTACGGCACCGTCACGGGTGACCAGTGGTTGCGGTCGGGACTACGTTCCAACGGCAGCGTGTTCAGTGTGTCGTCGCTCGGGCGCTACTCGCTGCACGACGTCGTCCACCACCTCTGGGACGTCGGGGCGCCAATTTAGATCTACTGGCCCGCCCAGGTGCGCAACTCCGACTCGAGTGCGTCCAATCCCATCGGACCGAGGTCCAGGGCGTACGCGTGGAAGCGCTTGAGTGAAAAGGCGTCGCCCAGTCGCTCTCGCGCTTCAGCGCGCGAACGCAGCCACACGCGTTCTCCCACCTTGTACGAGATGGCTTGGGCGGGGATCCCGAGGTAGCGCTCGACTTCGGACTCCGACATCGCGCGACTCTGCAGCGCCCACTCCTCGAGGAGGGCGACCGCCATCGCGGGCGTCCACACGCGCCCAGAGCAGTCTCCGAGATCTCCGAGTACTCCAAGGTCACTAGGGGCGGCGAACTGCAAGTGCATACCGATGTCCACGACGACCCGCGCCGCCCGTAGGGCTTGGGACGCCAGATAGCCCATCTCTTCGCCGAGATCCTCAAAGAACCCCAGCTCCTCGCAGAGGCGCTCGGCGTACAGGGCCCAGCCTTCGCCGTGCCCGCTCGTCCAGGCGGCCAAGCGATGAAAACGGCTCAGGCGATCGGCCGCGATCAGTGTCGCTGACACCTGGAGGTGATGGCCCGGCACGCCCTCGTGGTACCAGGTCGAAGCGTGCTCCCACCACGAGAAGGTCGTCTCGCCCAACGTGGGAAACCAGGTGGTGCCGGGTCGCGAGAGGTCTTCGCTCGGCCCGTAGTAGTAAGGGGCGGCGGCCGACCCTTCGGGCGCGAGGCGCGCGTCACAGAACCGCACGCGCGGGTCGATGTCGAAGTGCACACCGTCTAACTTGGCGGTCGCCGCTTCCGTGAAGGAGAGCAGGCGACGCAACAGTTCATCGGTGCCCACGATCTGGCGCGAGGGATCGTGGTCGAGGAACTCGGCCACCTCCACCAACCTCGACGCCCCGGGGACAAGCTGCGGAGCGATCTCCCACATGCGCGCGTGGATGCGACGAAGATCGGACCAGCCCCATTCGTAGAGCTCTTCGAAGTCGAGTTCGGCGCCCATGTAGTTCTTGGCCCACACGCGGTAGCGCTCGATCCCGCAGTAGTCGTTCTCATTGGCGCGCGGTACGAGTGCCTCGCGCATCCACGCCGCGAGCTCGCCGCAGGCGACGTCGGCGCGCTGGGCCGCGCGCGCGAGGCGATCGCGCGCGGAGTCGTCGGGCGACACGCGCTCGACGAAGCGCGAAAAGGCCCCCGTCGCATACGTCTCGGCCTGCTCGGCCACCCCCACCACGTGACGACGTGACGCGAGTCGATCGGTGCGCGCGAGTTCTTCGAGTCGACGACGCCAACTCAGCAGTGACGGACCCACTGCTTCTAGTCGCGTGGCAATCACGTCGCGCTCGCCTTGGGTGTCAGCGGCCATGAGTTCAAAGGTCTGACGAACACCCGAGAGCGGTGACTGGATGACGCTCATGAGTCGTTCAGACTCGCCCGACTCTAGGAGACCGCGAGCGGTCTCGAGACGCTCACGCATCACCGACAACGAGATGCGGTCAATCTCATCGGTCGCCACCAGCGTCGCGGCGTGTTGGCACATCTCGGTAAGCGCAGTCAGGTGGGCGGCAGTGCCATCGGGCGAGAAGTCGGGCAGGAACTCGTCGTAGCCCGCCACCCCCGCCTCCGTGGCAAAGAGAGGATCAAGCGCCGCGAAGCGCTCTACCACTTCGTCGGCGTAGGCAAAGACATCGGATCGAAAGTCGCTCACGAAGAGTCGAGGATACTCAGGCCGACGACGCCTCCGGGGTCACGGGACCGTCCCAGGTCCAGTGCGGCATAGCGAGGCCCGTCGGCGCGCTCACGCCCAGCGGCGAGTAGACGTTGACCTCGCTCGTAGCCCACGCCATGTAGTCGTGCAGGACTTGACGAAGAGCGGCGTCATCGGGGAAGTTCGCGTCGTCCAGCGCGAGATCGAAGCAGGCGAGGAACCGGGCCGGCAACTCGTCGTCGGCGCCGGTCCCGGCGTGTTGTTCGAGCATCGCGGAGTGTCCCCCGAGTTCGCTGTAGGCGGGGGGCCCGCCGAAAACTTCGGCGAGGTAGGCGGCGAGTCGCTCGAGATGTTGGGGATGACCGGGCCGAGAGAAGGGGTGGTTCAAGACCGGGTCGGCCAGACATCGATCGTTCAGAGCGCGGGCGAGGGCGAGAAAGGCGTCATCGCCCCCCACGTAGTCATAGATGCTTGCTCGTTCGACCATGACCTTCATTATGACTCGTGCGAATCCTCAAGCGGACTGACCTAGTCTTCTACGAAGCGCGAAAGAGAGACCGTGGTCCCGCACTCGTATTTGGAGTTCATGATCGTCGCTGCCGGGGCGGCGGGCGCGATGATCGGACTGTTGTTCGTGGCCATTTCCCTGCGCTCGGAGCTCGTGCTCGGGCCCAACGCCCTCGGAAAGGTGCGCACCTTGGCGGGCAGCAGTTTTACCAGCCTCGTTAACGCTTTCTGCCTCGCGATCCTGGCGATAATTCCCCAGACCAACATTGGTCTCGGGATGATCTTCGTGGCCCTGTTTTGTCTCGTGAACACGTGGCACATCCACCTGAGGAACCGGCACTTCAAGGGCCAGGTGTACGTGCTGGGCTTCAGTAACGCGACGTACGCCTACGAGTTCGTGGCCGGAGTGATCCTGCTGGTTCGCTCGCATGAACTCTGGATCATCGAGAGCCTGTGCTACGTGATCTTCGCGTCGTTCGTGATTGCGCTGAATCGGGCCTGGACGTTTATCTCCGCCGACGTCACGACGCCGACGGACTCGTAATTTCCACCGGGGCCAGCGCCTTAGCGCCGACGTTGATACTGATGACCGGGTGATGGCTCGGCTCGAGCCATCGCATGATCTGGATGAGATTGGCCTCGGGAATCGCGACGCAGCCTTCGGTCGGCGCGCCCGAGCTGATGTGCAAAAAGAACCCGCTGCCCGCACCCTTGACGACCGGATCCGTGTTGTAGTTGATAACCACCGCGTGGGCGTAGACGTGACCCGAGTAGTAGAGGTTCTCGGAATCGCCCCCGGGCGAGACCGCGCTTCGAACGAGCCGGTTGTAGTTCGCCGAGGCGGGATTCTCGTCCCACCAGTCGTCGGGGCCGACGTAGGTGTAGGGCAGCCGAGTGCCGTCATTGGGCTCGTTGCCGAAGGCCTGGGTCAGGGTGAACACGCCCACCGGGGTGCGCCCCAAGCCCTCGCGGGTGGGCCGCACGCCATTGACACCGACGAAGGCCACCACCGCGGGGAACTCCTGGACGTACCTACCTTCACTCGTGAGACGCCAGGTGCGCAGTACGGCGACTCGTGAGAGGGATGTCGCGGCCTCGACGGTTATGACCTGGCCGGGAAGCGTGGTCGCCGAGGTCGCCGAGGCCGAAACCGTCAAGCCGAGTGTGAGTGTGGCGACGCCCAGCGCCGTGAGCGTCAGCGCGCGAATACGGGGGGCAAGTACCACGTCTCATGTTGGCACGGGTCGGCCGTGCGGGGTACGTCGCTCACGCGCCCCGAGGGCTTCGCTCACTCCACCGCGCAGCTCAGGCGTCGGCCTCGACCAAGCGAACCAGAGCTCGCTGAGCGGCCTCACGTACTCGCGGGACCTCGTCGTCGCTCAACTGGCTCATCGCCTCAAGGGCGTCGCCAAGTCGACGCCGGGCAACGACCTTGGCCGCCATCTCGCGCACGCGCCAGTGGGGATCCTTGGCCCCCGCGATGACGACGCCACTCGCCTCCGGATCCCAGATGTAGAGAAAACTGCGCATGGCCCACACCCGGGGCCAGTAACCGTGCACGCCGCCCCAGCCACCCTGCGCGAGCACGCCGGACGCGGGACCGGCCAACGCGAACAGCGTCGCGTCATCGGTGCGTTCGCCTTGGAGAATTGCCACGCAGTCGCCCACCAGTTCCTTCTCGCCGCGTAGTCGTGCCTCCATCTCGATGCTTTGGCGAGGAGTCAACCCCCACTCGCTTTTCATCTACTCACCCGTGGGGCCAGCTCATGAGCTCGGTTGCACCCAGATCAGCCGGGCGGCATCGAGGGAGAGTACCAGTTCGTTTCCCGCAACCATCAAGGCCACTTCGCCCGGCCCCACGTTGGACTCGATCACGCGCACTTCGCTGCCTTCGTGAATTGCGTGATCGGCCAACATCGAGAGCAACGCGGGGGCGTCGTGCTCGGCGACTTCGGATATGCGACGCACGATCGCGGGTACCTCGGGCTCGAGATCGGCCAGCGCCACCAGCACGCCGTAGGGAATGGCGCGCCCGGGAATCACGTTGCCGTGCGGGCACGTTGCGGGCAGACCCATCGAGGTGTCGATCTGGTCGACGACGGCGTCCGAGATGGCCGAGGACAGACGGTCAGCTTCGACGTCGGCGGTCGCCCAGTCGAAACCCAGCACGTCGGTCAGCCAGCGCTCGAGGATGCGATGACGACGCACCAAACTCGTGGCGGTGGCCCGGCCACTCTCGGTCAGTGTGACGCTGCGATCGCTGCCGACGTCAATCCATCCGTCTCGCTTGAGGCGAACCAGGGCATTACTGACCGTCGGGGCACTCACCGACAGCCAGTACGCCAAGCGACTCGGGCGCACCACTTCGCCCTCGGCATCGATGTAGTAGATCGCCTCGAGGTACTTGTCAACGGTTTCGGTGTGGGCGGTAGTCATGGGGTCTCTGGGGCAACGGTACCGTCAGCCCGATGCTTTCCTAGCACGGGTGTCACGGTCAGGGTCCAGAATGGCGCCATGGACCAACGCATCTCACTGATCACCCTGGGCGTGCGAGACCTCGCTCGCGCGCGAGCGTTTTACGAAGCACTCGGCTGGCGAAGCGGGAGCTCCGAGGACGAGGTCGTTTTCTTCCAAGCGGGCGGCATGATCCTGGCCCTGTGGGACCGCACCCTGCTCGCCGAGGACTCCGGAGTCAACGACTCAGGAGGGTGGGGAGGGGTGACACTCGCCTACAACGTCGCGTCCCCCGAGCTCGTTGACGACACGCTCACGGACGCCTCGCGCGCTGGAGCCACCATCACTCGATCAGCGGCGGCGACATTCTGGGGCGGATATTCGGGGGTGTTCGTCGACCCCGAAGGTCATCCCTGGGAGGTGGCCCACAATCCCGGCTGGCATCTCGACCAGGAAGGACGAGTCCAGCTTCCCTAGGTCACGCTCGTGGGCTCAGCCGATATGATTGCTTGATAACAAGCAACTAATTATCTAGATCGGTAGGGAGATGCCCGCACTCAAGGACCTCGATCACGACCGCTACAAGTGGATCGCGCTGACCAACACCACGCTGGGCGTCCTCATGGCGACGCTCAACGGCTCGATCACGCTGATCTCGCTGCCCGCCATCTTCCGCGGGCTCGAGCTGCAGCCGCTGGTC
>DATJUR010000029.1:0-5481 GCA_035502215.1 Acidimicrobiales bacterium
TGGACGAATCGCCAGGGGCCTTGCCCACATCAAAGATCGCAGCGTGAGGATTGATGTACTCGAGGATCGAGGGGTCGATGAGTCGGTCGCGCACAACAGCGTCGGCGCGAGCGAGCAGTTTGGCGCCACGAACGGTCAGTAGGTCGCCGTCACCGGGTCCCGCGCCCACCAGGTAGACGGTCATAACTCGCCAAGGCGAGCCACAAAGTCGCCGAATGCCTCGTCGGACTCGCCCTCACTCGCCCACCGGTCCAGGAGCGGACTCAGGACCTCGGGTATGTCTTCGAGCTTGACTTTCTCACGGTAGATCGAGGCGAGACGAGTGCCACTCGGGCCGCCACCGACGTACACGTCATAGGTCGACTTGGTGCGCCCCACCACCCCGACTTCCGCCAGCGCCGGACGGGCACAGCCATTCGGACAGCCCGTCATACGTAGTTGCAGTGGACGGCGCTGCAGGGAGCGACTCCGAAGGGCGTCTTCAAGGCCCGATACGAGTTCGGGTAGGCGACGCTCCGACTCGGTGAGGGCCTGGCTGCACGTGGGCAGGGCCGGGCACGCCAGCGCGCTTCGCTCCACGTTGCCCAGTTCAGGAAGTTCTCGCACGCCGTGGGCGGACACGATCGCCTGGATCGCGTCGCGCTGGCTCGCGGCGATACCTCCCACGAGGATGTCCTGTTGCGGGGTGATAAAGAATGTCTCGGTCCCGCGACGCGCAATCTCGCGCAGCGCGCTGCGAAGCGAGGGGCCGTCTTCGATGTCGCGCACCCGACCGGCCCCGACGCGAAGTCCGAGTTGCCACGTACCGTCGCTCGCCTGTCGCCACCCGAGATGATCATCGGACTCGCGATACACGGGTGGCGTCGCTACGCCAGTCAGACTGCGGCCGAGTCGCACTTCGACCTCGCGGCGAAAGGCATCCAGACCCAAGTCCGCCACTACGTACTTCATGCGTGCGCGCTGGCGATCGACTCGGCTACCCAGATCGCGATACGTCGTCACGATGGCGGCGATCACTTCTTGGACTTCATCGCGCGTCACGAAGGCGAGCGGCTCGGCCAAACGGGCGAACGTGTCGTCCTTGGCGTATGAGCGTCCCAGTCCGCCACCCACCAGCACGACGAAGCCCGCACCGCGTTCGTCGTCGACGCAGGGAACCAGGCCGACGTCTTGGGCGAAGACGTCCACGCAGTTTTCACTGGGGTGAGCGACCGCAATCTTGAACTTTCGCGGCAAGTACGTCTCGCCGTAGAACGGTCGCTCATCTTGGTCTTCGCGCGACGCGGCCTTCTCGCCGTTGACGAAAATCTCCCAGTGGGCCTCTGAAGTCGATCGAAAGGCCTGACGAAGGTCGTGGGCAATGTTGCCTAGCGTGTCGTCGCTGCTGTCGAGATGCAACTGTGGGCAGGTCACGACATTGCGAACGACGTCACCACACGCGCCAAACGAGGAGAGAAACTGCTGGTCCAGTGCGCTCGCGAGTTGGCGCAGACTGCCCTTGAGGACCCCGTGAAACTGGACCGCCTGGCGGGTAGTAAGCCGAATAGTTCCGTCACTCAGAGTCGAGGCGATGTCGTCAAGACCCAGCCACTGGGCGGGCGTCAGGCGACCTCCCGGCACGACGACTCGAATCATGAAGATGTACTCAAGGCTCTCGCCGGCGAGGGCGCGCTCTCGGCGCACGTCGCGATTGTCCTGAGAGTAGATCCCGTGAAACTTGAGTATTTGCTCGCTTTCCGCGCTCACATTCGCCGAGTCGGTGGCTAACTCCTCCGATAGGTTTCCGCGCAAACGCCTGCTCGCGCGCTTAACGGCCTCGACGCTCGATTCGCTCTGAAGCTCCGCTATAGCCACCTATCACCTCGCCCGGTGTGTAATACATGAGTATTCTTATCAACTTACTCATGTACGGGGTCGAGCGCAAGGCCCAGCGAGGCAATCTCCCGTGCCGAGCGCTTGACTCTCACCGCCAGAAAGCGCGCTTCACCAGGGGGCGATGAGCTGGCTCTCGATGGCTGCGGCAATCGCGGAGTATCCCAGGACATTGGGGTGCAGGTTCGGTCCGTAGGGGCGTTTGGCACACATCCACGTGAGGTCGCAGACTTGGAGAACGTCGCTCGACACGTCACCGACGCCGACCATGTGCACACGGGCGCGAGAGGGCGCGTCGAAGTAGTTGCTCACCTCGGCAAACTGAATCTCAGCCGCACTGTAGATGCTTGAGAGAGTGGCGTTCAGTCGACCCACCACTCCTTTGCTGCGATTGGCGAAGTCCTCGCCGGCGAGTCCGTGGATCGCGTCGGCCACGTACGGGTCATAGTGACCCAACCCGACAAACGACACGTGCGGTCCGGCGGCGGCCCGGAGCACGCCGACGATGTAGGGCAACTGAGTGTTCAGATCTTCGATGTTTTCGCCGACACACGACTGGGTCAACGGTGCGTCGATGAGACAGGGATGAAAGTCGTTGAAGCCGAGGTCGATGGTAACGAGGCCCTGTTCAGCCTGGTGGTCCTGGAGGAAGGACACGGCATCGCTCAGCTGGCTGCCCGCGCCTCGGTAGCACGAGTCCTCGCCGCTGATCATGGTGGACGTTGACTCGCCCGGACATCCCAACTCGGTCAGGGCCAGGGTCACGCCGCGATTCGCTTCGTAGGACACGAGGTCATTGGCGTACCCTTCGGCGGTCGCTTCGCCGTGAGGGTCACTCAAGGTGGGCTGGTACCCCACCGACGCCGAGGCGCCCAGGTCGAGATAGAAACCACTCGTGTCGAGCGCGCTCGTGCTGTCGGCACCCGCACGTGACGCGTCAAATCCCAGCGCGCTCGCTGACGCCACGAGCGACACGACGACGAAGACCCCGAGAAAGCGGGGCACTGCAGACCGACACCACTTCGACATCACATGCTCACCTCGTACAAAGGCACAGCGCACACGTCATCACCGGCCCGCGAGCAGGCTACCGAGCGATGTTCGCCGCCTTGGCGAGTTTCATGGAATCTTTATATAAATGTCCTTGAGCGCGTGTAATAGCGTCGCGACGTGAGTAAGGACCTGTTGGATCGTCGAGTGTTTTTTCGACGTGCAGCGGCCACGTCCGCCATCTCACTGAGCGCACTGGGCGCCAGCCTCGCCCTCGACGACTGTTCACACCCGACGCCAGGCACCACGTCGACGTCCACCCCGACGAGTACCACGACCACCACCCTGGGACCCGCAACGTCGCGTGACTGGGCCAGTCTCGCGACGTCACTCTCGGGCACCCTCGTTCGACCATCCAGCGCGTCGTACGTCGCATCGAGCCTGCTCTACAACGAGAAGTTTGTGGACCTGCACCCCCAGGGCATTGCCTACTGCGAGAGCTCCGATGACGTTGCGCGCTGCGTCGACTTTGCCACCTCGCACGACATGGCCATGTGCGCTCGCTCCGGCGGACATAGCTACGCGGGGTACTCGAGCTGCGACGGTTTGGTCATCGACGTGAGCCGACTCAACGGTGTACGCGTCAACACGAGTTCCAACACTGCGGTGGTCGGTGCTGGCGCACTGCTCATCGACGTCTACAACGAAGTCGGCGCGAACAATCGACTGCTGCCGGGCGGCTCTTGCCCCACTGTGGGCATCGCAGGACTTGCCTTGGGTGGTGGTATCGGCGTGTTCGCGCGACGCTACGGACTCACGTCGGACAATCTTCGCGCCCTCGAGGTCGTCACCGCCGACGGCACACTCGTACGCGCCAGCGAGAGCGAGCACGCCGACATGCTCTGGGCCAGTCGCGGCGGAGGCGGTGGAAACTTCGGCGTCGTCACTTCCTTCACGTTCGACGTCCACGCGATGCCCGAGGTCACGCTCTTCACCTTGCAGTATCCGTGGGCGGCGGCGGCCAGCGTGCTCGAAGCGTGGCTCAGGTGGGTTGAGGGCGCCCCCGACGAACTCTGGTCGAACTGCGTGCTGGAGTCTCAAGGCACGTACGGGTTTTTGGCCCAAGTGGGTGGCGTGTTCTGCGGTTCGCCCGATGAACTCGCGACGTACTTATCGTCACTGAAGTCTGCGGTCGCCGCCACGCCGACCTACAGCTTCAACGGATCGAACTCCTACCTGAGTGCCATGGAGATCGAAGCGGGTTGCTCGGGGCTCAGCGTGGCGGCGTGCCACCTGTCGTCGCAGAATCCCCACGGTGTCCTCAGCCGCGAGGCGTACTCCGCCAAATCAAGTTACTTGAACGCGCCGCTTTCTTCAGCCGGCTGTGTTCAAATCGTTAACGCCGTCGAGCACCTCGCGTCCCTCGCGCCGACCCTCGGCGGAGCGCTCGCATTCGACTCCTATGGGGGGGTGATTAATCGCGTCGCGAGCGACGCAACCGCCTTCGTGCATCGTGACAAGTTGGCCTGCATTCAAGCGACGTACTCCTGGTCCACGGGAGCGCCCGCGTCGGTGATCGATGCGGGACAGACGTGGCTCAACTGGCTCGGCGCAGACGTATTCAACCCCGCCACCGGGGCGTATCAGAACTACATCGATCCAACTCTGAGGGACTGGCCCAGCGCCTACTACGGAGGAAACTTCGAGCGATTAGTGAGCGTCAAGCGCCTCTATGACCCCGACAATCGCTTCTCCTTTGCCCAGTCGATCCCCGTGCACACGGTCTCCTAAGGGCTGCGGTGAGGTGACGAAAAGGCCACAACGGTCGCTTTTGTGACGTATTAGCGGGGGCGTTTTGTGCGGAGCAGTGAATATTTTGTCGTTAAATACCTAGGTTTCAGCGGCCATCACTTTAAAATGACCCCAGTTTGACTTTGGATTGACCCATTTTTGATGGAGTGTCGGAATACTTATGCGAAATGTCAAATGTCGTAAAGCCTACGGGCCGGGGATCTGAAGTGGCGAACGTCCACGAACGCCGTCGCGGGGGGCGCACTCGCACGGGGGTGCGCTCTCCGGTACCCGACTCAATGAGGGGTTTCCACCACGATTCGAGAGCGGACGCCGCGTTGACGACGAGCGACATCGCCGCCTTCAAGGTGAAAACGCGTCGAATCTGGGTGCTCTACGGCATACTCGGCGCGCTGCTGTTCGCGTACCTGATTTCGCTGATTGTTCGAAACGCCAATCAACAGTGGACCTGGCTTGACGGCTGGGCGCTCACCTGCTTGGAACTCGCGGCCGTGTTCCTGTGTTTCTATCGGGGCTTCGACGGTCGTCGAGGTCGCGCGGTGCCTTTGTTCTTGGGCTTCGCCCTGTTCTCGTGGACCATCGGTGACTTCGTGCTCACCGCCGAGTCCCTGGGAGGGGCCACCGTTCCCGACCCGTCGTTGGCCGACCTCTTTTACCTGTCGTTCTATCCTCTGGCGTACATCGCGACGTTCATGCTGCTTCAGCGAGGCATGGGCCGACTTTCGCGCGCGAACTGGCTGGACGGTGTCGTCGCGGGCCTGGGTGCCGCAGCCCTGTGCGCAGCCTTCGCATTTCACAGCATTGAAC
>DATJUR010000030.1:0-4209 GCA_035502215.1 Acidimicrobiales bacterium
TCGGGAGTGCACGCCAACTACCTCGTCTCAATTCTTCCCGCGTTCTTGCTGCTTGGAGTCGGGATGAGCCTGGTCGCAGTCCCGCTGCTGACCATCGCCATGGCCGACGTACCGCGCGAAGACGCGGGCCTCGCGTCGGGCATCGTGAACGTATCGATGTGGTTGGCGTCCTCGGCGGGTCTCGCCGTCTTTGGCACGCTGGCTGCGAGCACCTCACGAGAACTCCTCACCCGGGGATACTCGCCCGACCGGTCTCTGTTGGCCGGATATCACGAGGCGTTCTTCATTGGAGCCATCTTGGGTTCGCTGGCGCTGCTCATCATTGTCGCGGTGCTGCGTGCGCCGGCCAGGGAGGCTCTCGACGAGCGCCAAAGCGTCGAAGACGATATTTCCCCCTTCGAGATCGTCGCCGAGTTTTAGATTCCATCGCAACCCAGCACTCGTCGCGAAATCGGCAAGTGGTGGGTAGCGTCAGGGTATGAGACTCGACGTGTATCGCAGTTGCACCTGGCGTGAGAAGCGCCAGGTGCTCGAGGCATTCTGGAGCTCGCGCGTCGAGTCGACCGGGCGAATCCACGAGGCGGCGGTCCAATACGGGCCCTACGCCGTGGCGTGTTTGGCGATCGTGGCAGTCGAACTCGTCGTAGTCTTTGTGGCCGCCCTCTCTCGCGGAGTGCTCGTGGGCTGGGTTGCCCTCGCGGTCGAAGTCATTGTCGTTCCTTCGTTGTGGTGGGCGATCATGCGCTCGCGCGCGCTGAAGCAACCCGTCGCCTGACGCCCCGCGCACATCGTGGGCCAGCCGTACTTTCGCTGATCCGCCGTCGAGCACGAAAAGTCCCGGGCCTACGATGCACACATGGCCTCACACCCCCGAGAAGTGAGAGTCGCCAGTAACAATCTCTGGACACTCTTGGTCGGGCGTCCGCTACGCCACAGCGAGGCGTCGAAGGAGCAGATCACCCCCGTTGAGGGGCTGTCCGCGCTCTCCCTCGACGCCCTTACGTCGGTGGCGTACGGTCCCGAGGCGATCATTGTGGTCCTCGCCGTGGGCGGTACGAGCGCGCTGCACCTCATATTGCCCATCACGATTGCGATCGTCGTCTTGCTCGGGATCCTGGTGATCTCGTATCGCCAGGTCATCGACGCGTACCCCGGCGGCGGCGGGGCGTACGCCGTGTCGCGAGCAAACTTCGGCGCGGGCGCGAGCCTGGTGGCGGGCGCGTCACTCATCGTTGACTACACGTTGACCGTTGCGGTCTCGATCGCCGCGGGTGTGGCCAGCCTGACGTCCGCCTTTCCAAGTCTCGCGTCTTCCAGTGTGCCGATCTGTCTGGGGATCCTCGCGATCATCACCCTGCTCAACCTGCGCGGACTCGGCGACAGTGCTCGTGCATTCCTCCTACCCACGTTCATCTTCATTATCGGTCTGCTGGCCATCATCGCCGTTGGCTTGATTCATCCCCTCGGACTTCACGAGGCCGAACCCGGGCGCTCGCTGCTTTCGACCCACGGGCTCCAGGTGGTGTCCGTGTTACTGATTCTCAAAGCGTTTTCGGCTGGCTGCAGCGCCCTCACGGGCGTGGAGGCCATCGCCAACGGCGTGCCGCTGTTCAAGCCGCCCCGCGCCCAACGCGCGAAGCGCACGGAACTCTTGTTGGGCCTCATACTGGGCGCCATGCTCCTCGGCCTGGCAACCCTGGCGCACCGTTGGCATGTCGGGCCTCGTTCGCACGTGACCGTCTTGAGCCAAATCATGGGACTCGCCGTTGGCCGCCACTGGGCGTACTACGTCGTGTCACTCAGCATCACGGTGGTTCTGGCTTTGGCCGCCAATACGTCCTACGGGGGGCTGCCCGTGCTGGCGAGTCTTCTCGCGCGCGACAACTATCTGCCCCACCTCTTCGGTTTGCGCGGCGATCGACAAGTCTTCAACAGCGGCGTCTGGGTTCTCGGGTCGCTGTCGGCCATCTTGCTCATCGCGGTGGGCGCCAACACGAACGAGCTCATTCCCCTCTTTGCGATCGGCGTCTTCACGGGCTTCACCTTGTCCCAAGCGGGCCTCGTGGTGCACTGGTGGCACGAGCGTCCCAAGCGTTGGCGTTATCACGCGAGCGTGAACGGGATCGGAGCGATCGTCACGGGACTCGCCACGGTGATCTTTCTCATCACGAAGTTCACCCAGGGGGCGTGGATCGTGGTCGTCGCCGTTCCCCTGTTCATTACCCTGTTCCTGCGCATTCACGCGTACTACGGCCGCGTCGCGATTGATCTGGGGATTGGCCGCGTACCGCCCCCACCCCAGAGTCGCGAGACTCTCGTGATCGTTCCGATCGTGAACGTCTCTACTCTCACGAGCTGCGCGATCTCTGAAGCGCTCTCCCTGGGCCAGGAGGTCACCGCCGTCACCGTTGTCACCGAGGGCGACACGAGTGAGGATCGCGAGAGAGAACTGACGAACGAGTGGAACGAGTGGAACCCGGGTATTGCCCTGCGCGTACTACGCACCGAGTACAGCTCGGTGGTCGAGCCGATCTGTGAGTTCATTGATCAGCGACGACGCTCGAACGCCGATCAGATCGTCGTGCTAATTCCCGTCCTGATGCCGGCCAAGTTCCGATATCGGATCCTGCACAACCAACTCGACGTCGTGCTCAGTCGAGAGCTCCGCAAGCGACCGGACGTAGTCGTGGCTCGAGTGCACATTGCGCTGTCTACTCGCGGCCCCACCCACCGTCCGCGGCCACGAACGCCCCGGCGCTCAAGAGCGCGTCACGGTTGAGCGAACTTAGCGAGGGAAGTATCTCCAGTGACCCTCCGATACGACGTCCACGGCGTGGTCCACGACTCTGATTGCGCTCTGGTCGTCCAGCGCGTAGGCCGGCCCCGGCAGGGTCGACGCCCACTGTTCGGCGTCCGTCATCGAGTTCGTGGGCATGTCCGGGTGATCCAGGTGCGGAAAGATCGAGAACTCAACGAGTCCCAGGGTCGTGTCACCGCCCTCGGGTGGCCTCCACTGCACGAAGTCCTCTCCGACGTGGGGCGCCAGCACCATGCTCCCCGCGCTCAGTCCCACGTACACCCCGTGGTAGTGAGAGGCGAGCACGTCAGCGAACCCCGACTCTTTCATCCAATAGCTCAGGTACATGGGGTCACCGCCGTTGACCAAGATCGCATCAGTCGCCTGCACCGTGGGGTACCAGACGTCTCGATCAATGCTGGGTAGTGTCGCGAGCTCCAACACGCCTAGGGACTTCCAGTCCAACTCGCACATCGGCGTGGTCGCTCGCCCCGCAATAAAGCGCCACGCGGCGCCGGTGCCGCCCGGCCTGGCGTAGGACGCGGTGGGAATGCACAGAGCGCTGGACTCTTCGATGGGTTGACCCAACATCTCGACGAGCGCCCCACGGATACTGGTGTTCTTGATCCCCGCTGACGTGAGGAGCAGATTCACCCGGGCCCCCTTCGCGCAGACGTCCTTGCCGCCCGCGAGCCTAACTCGGTCCACGGTGAGTTCTCCACGTGAATTGCTCCTTCGCTACGATGCGCTCATGGACCCCTACACCCCCGCATCCGATCGCTATGACCGAATGACGTACCGGCGCAGCGGACGCAGCGGCATCCGCTTGCCCGAGGTGTCACTCGGGCTATGGCACAACTTCGGCGACGATCGACCGATCGACACCCAACGCGCAATTCTTCGGCGTGCCTTCGATCGAGGGGTCACGCACTTCGACCTCGCAAACAATTACGGCCCGCCCTACGGCAGCGCCGAGATCAACTTCGGGCGCTTGCTGCGCGAGGACTTCTCGTCGCTGCGCGACGAACTCATCATCTCCACCAAAGCCGGCTGGGACATGTGGCCCGGTCCCTACGGCGATCTGGGTTCGCGCAAGTACTTGCTCGCCAGCCTGGATCAGAGCCTGAAGCGAATGGGTCTCGAGTACGTGGACATCTTCTATCACCATCACTTCGACGCCACCACGCCGCTGGAGGAGTCCATGGGAGCGCTGGATCGCGCAGTTCGTCAGGGCAAAGCGCTGTACGTGGGTATCTCGTCTTACTCCGACGAGCGCACCAAGCAAGCCGTCGCGATCCTCACCTCGCTGGGCACGCCGCTGTTGATCCACCAACCCTCCTACTCGCTCTTCAACCGCTGGATCGAGGACAAGTTGCTCGACGTGCTCGAAGAAGAAGGCGTGGGCTGCATCG
>DATJUR010000031.1:0-5428 GCA_035502215.1 Acidimicrobiales bacterium
GTCAACGTCCTCGGGATCGACGCCCGGTACGCCCAGGAACGTCGCGTCGGGGCCGTAGAGATTGCCGATTCGCGTCACGGCAGAGACCTTAGGAGGTCGTTGAGGTCGTCGTCGAAGATACCGGTCGGGTAATGCTGAGCGCCGCTCCATCGTTGAGCAGTTCGACCCAGGTCTGACCCGGGGTGAGCTTGATCGTCGCGCCGCTCGAGGTCTGGTACTGGATGACGTCGGCTTGCGACGCGCCGCGCGACCAGGTGCCCACGATCTCCTTGCCCCCACTAAAGACCATGGCGGTGCCCGAACCTTGCAGGTCGGCGTAGGAGTTGAGCGTGCCGATGCCGTTCACGTAGTTGACGTACATCACGATCACGTTCTTGGGAGACTCGCGCTGGCCAGTGCCGGTAATGTCAGCCTGGCCAAAGAGCGTGCGATCCCAGGACTGGGTGGCCGTGTCCCACGTCCAGGTGACCGGATAGATACTCGGAAAGGGCACCACGAAACTCGTCACGGGAGCGCCGATCGCAGCGGATCCCGACGAGCGGTAACTAAACAGGGCCGGTGGCGGGGTGGGCGTACCCTTGAAGGCGAACAACAGTGGGCCGCTCGCAAACAGGTTGTGGGGGGCCTCTAGGTTCGGGTCGCGGAACATCGCCGCGCCCGCTGCGTCCTCGTCGATGAGCTTGACCGGCGCGGTCTCGATCGAGTCGATCGCGTAGGGCGCACCTCCGGAGAAGGCGAAGATTCCTCCGATCGGCCACACAATCTGGGTGTCGGTGGGCCGCACCGAACGAACTGGTCCGATCTTGGTCGGCGCGTGGGAGTTAAAGATGGCCGCCAGGCGAGTGATACCGCCGTTGACGATCTCCTCATAGACAACGTCGGCCTCATTGATGCCCCACTGGGGCAACGCCTCGGGGGTGTTCTCGATCTTGACGGTCAGGGCCGGTCGAGTGAGCGACACACCCGTCGGATCGACCAGACCCGTCAGGGGCGCCAGCGGGCCCGCGGGCGCGGTGGTCGTCGTGGTGGGAGACGTTGTCGTCGTCGTGGTGGCACCCTTGGCCGAGTGAGCGTGGGCGTAAAAGATGGCTCCCGCCGCGGCGATCACGATCACGGCGACGATCAGGGGGATGACTTTGCGCATTTTGACAAACTTAGTAAGAGTGACTCGTGTTTCGAGGTCTCGTTTATCGACTCTTTAGAGAACTTTTGCGATCCGGTGGTGGGCCAGGTTGGTCACGGCGCTGATGTGAGCCGATCCTTCAACGACGCGCCACCCCGTGGACTCGTAGAACCCCAGCGCGGTGTCACGCGCGTTCGCCCACAGTTGCTCAACGCCCATGGCGCGTAGTGAGTCTTCGGCGCGGGCCAACAGTCGCGTCCCATACCCGTGACCCTGTACGTCTGGGTCCACCGCCATGAAGCGCAGTTGATAGCTAAGGGGCTCGGGGCGCGTCGAGGTGCGCGAGGGGTAGAACGAGGCGCTGGCCACCACGCGGTCCTCGAGCAGCCCGGCGTAGTGGCGTGAGCCGGCGTCGTGATCGCGCGGCTCCTCCACCGACACCGACGGATCATTGTTGCGCAGGACGCGCCGGCGAAGGTCATAGAGGCGCGAGGCGTCGACGCGCTCCACGCGAAAGTCGTCGGCGAGGTCTTTGACCATGGTGTACATGGTGAGACGCAGGTCCCGCTCCATCGCGAAGATCTCTCCGGTCTCTTTGAAGCCCACCTTGCGATAGAACGCCCGAGCCCGCGGAGCCGCCGCCGTCACGTGCAGGTACAGCTCGCTCGCGCCCTCACCCCGCGCCCACTCGACCACCGCCCTGACCAGCAGTGATGCCGCCTCGGTGCCGCGCGCAGTGCGCGTCACGTACATGCCGTAGAGCCAGTGAGTCCCTGGTCGATTGTCGTTGTACCCACCCGAGACCATTCCCACCACGGTGCCGTCGCGCTCTACGAGGTAGTAGAGAAGCGTCGCGATCTTTGCCTTCCACTGACGAGCCGTAAGGAGTTGGGTGTCCGAGAAGGTTGAGCCAAAAGCCTCGGGGGAGTCACTGAGCGCTTCGAGGCGGATCGCGCGTAGCGCCGCCCAGTCCGCGCGCTCCACCTTGTGCACGCGAAATGTACTCTCAACCATCAGCGCGCCGGGGGGTCATGCGCTCATTCTCTCAGATCAAACGGGGCCTCAGGTCTCGTGAACCGGGTCGCGCTGAGGAAGACGGGCCGAGTAGATCGAGTACCCGTCGATCTGTCGTACGAGCACAGTCGCGATCACCGTGGCCGCGATCATCGGGATGCTGATGCCAAAGGCCCCGTGCACGAGTTCGAAGACGAGAACCAACCCGGCCAACGGTGCTTGCATTGCCGCACCGATCATCGCCGCGGCCCCCACCAGGGCGAACGCACCCACCGGCGTGCCGGCCCACAGATGCACCCACGCCGCTCCGAAGAACGCGCCAAACATGGCACCCGTGGCCAGAAACGGCGTGAATAGGCCTCCCGCCGCCCCACTACCCAACGTGAGGGAGGTGACCAAGGGCTTGAGGGCAAACAGCGCGAAGAACAAACCAACTCCACCTGCGCCGAGAAAAGCCTGGTGGGCCATGTCCTTGCCGTTGCCAAACAACTGGGGGTACCAGATGCCAAGAACTCCCACGAGCACGAACGCCACGGGCATCTGCCACAAGATGTGCCGGCCCGTGGCGCGGTGAAACGACACCCAGCCCACCAGGCGGACGTATCCCACCGCGAGCAACCCGATGATGACGCCCGCCAGTAGCGACCACACCATCAGCGACGCGCTCACGCGGTAGTTCGGCACGTCGACGTACGTGGCGTGACTGGGCAAGTAAATCCATGACACCACGGTCGCGATGACCGAGGTCGCGAGCGCGGGGAACACTACGGGCAGCACGAAACTCCCGTAGAGCACCTCGGCGGTAAAGAGCGCGCCACCCAGGGGCACGTTGTAGACCGCGGCCAACCCGGCGCCGCCACCGCAGGCCACCAGCAGACGTTTCTGCGCGCTGGTGAGACTGAACCAGTGCGCGATCACCGAGCCTGACGCGCCGCCCATCAACTTGGGTGCCGCCTCACGGCCGATGGAGGCTCCCGCGCCCACGACGACCTCCGAGACGAGCGACGTGAGAAAGCTGCGACGAATCGACAGTTCACCATCGCCCGACCACACGGCTTCGTCGATCTCGGAGTGCTCATTTTTCAGGTACCGACGTATCAAGTACCACGACACGGCGCCGATAAGACCCGCCACGAGCAGTGAGATCACACGGCGGGCGTCCGACGCGCGAGCGACGGACGCCTGATAACTGCCCGAGTGGAAGTCGAAGGCCACTCGTTCAGCCAGGCTGAGCACCCACATGAGCAGGTCCCCAAAGAGCCCGGCGGCGACTCCGGTGAGCACGACAGCCAGCCAGAATCTCGGCGACAGTCGGGTGTCGCCATCGTGGGCAACGTTGGGTTGCTCCATGGCCCCTCGCCCCGAAGGAACGCGATGCTTGATCAGCGGCGGCGGTATCCGCTGACGTTCGCTCTCGCGATGTGACCTCGACACGATTCGAGCATCGCACGTTTCACGTCGCGCGAATATCGACATTCTCGCTAGAACAAGTTCTTAGCTGTCGGTCAGGTTGAGCGGTCCCTCGCCGAAGTCTGGTTCGCCGACTGGCGACGGGGAGTGTGGCCACAAGGTGCGCCAGGGAACCTGGGCGCGACCGACCAGGGGCCTCGCGAGGGGGGTGCGCGCACACAACGCGCTAAAGAGCCAGCCCGCGAGATACGTCACGATCAGTGCGCCTAGTGCGAGAAATCCCCAGGGGACGTGCTGGTAGAGGTGAAAGTGTTTGGCCCACGCAATCTCCACGATGATCCACACGATCTGAGACACGTAAATGCCATAGGCCGCCTCAGACCCCGAGGCGGTTATGGCGCGAGTACGAGCGCTGCGTTTGGGGCTTACCAGATAGACACCCAGGAGATAGACACACAGGATCGCTCCCACGTCGTAGGGGATCACCAGGGCGGCGAAGGGGTTTGCCCCAGGTACGAGCACTTTGGAGATTGACGCGCCGTGCTTTGACGCGTAGTCCACGATCAGTGGCAGCGCCGCAGCGAGGACCGTCCCGAACAGGATCGCCTTGACGTGACGCAGGACCCAGTCGTGAAAAGACTCCAGATAAAAGGCGCACACCACTCCGCCCAGGAGATAGAGCGGATACGAGAACACGAGTCGGGTCTCAATTTTCGAAGGCATGATAAAGCCGAACCAGTCGCGGCGTATGGCGATGGGAAAGACGATCTGCCACAACAGTGCGCCACACACCACGGGGATCCGCGAGCGCGGGTATCGCTTGAGGAACCAGAAGATATAGGGAAACAGAACGTAGAACTCGAGTAGCACCAGCAAGAAGTACAGGTGGTAGTAGCCGGTAGCGAAGTTGAAGAGGAAGTTGTGAAACCCTTGGTGGCTCAGTACCGCCGACCCAGGAATCTTGACGTAGGGAAAACTCGAGGTGTCTTGGGCTGCTGCAAGCGGCCAGTAGATGATGCTCCACGCGATGTAGACGAGTCCGACCGAGATGAAACGGCGTTTCCAATACGCGAGTTGCTGAACGCTCGGTGAGTTCCGATAGCTATAGGCGAGCATGCACGCGGACACGAAGAGAAATGCGTCTCGCGAAAAGTGCGTCACGGTCAGCAGACTGGCGGCCACAAAACTGGTCGAGAGGGGTGAGAAGTAGATCAACGCGTGGGTCGAGATGACGGCCGTCTGCTTGATCGGGCGCATGGCGTCCACGTGATCGAGGCGCTGGCGAGTACCTCGGGACGCGTCGGACGTTGTGCTCACCTCCATGATCTTCCCATCGACCTAGAGACGTTCTTCGTAGATGACCGTGACCTCGCCACGGCGCAGGCTCGCGTTTTGAATCTTGCCCGTGGCGTGAGCGGGCAGCGTCTCGACCACGCTCACGCTGGTGGGCCGACGTGTCGGCGACAAATACTCCCCCGACTTCTCGCGGACGCGACCCACGAGACGCGCGAGTTCGCTCGCCGAACGGGGCAGGTCAGCACGAGGCTGAACAAACGCGACGGGCACGTGGCCAAAGACCTCATCGTCGCGCGCCACGACAGCGACCCGCGACACGCCCTCGACTGTTGCGAGGATCTCTTCGATCTCGAGTGGGTAGATCTTCTCGCCGCCTCGGTTGATCACGTCATCGTCGCGCCCCATGATGAAGAGGTAGCCGTCGTCGTCGAAGTACCCCAGGTCCCCCGTGCGCAGCCACCCGTCTTTATCAAATCGGGCCTCGTAGCCCGGGCTCTCGTAACTCGTAATGACAGTCGGGCCCCGGATCTCAATCGGGCCGACCTCGGAGCCCTCGGCGAGCACCCGCACCTGGACCCCGGCGGG
>DATJUR010000032.1:0-6230 GCA_035502215.1 Acidimicrobiales bacterium
AGTAACTCTCGCCGTCCCACGTTTCGCCGCTCACGGTGCCCTCACTGGTGGGAATCGGCGAGTGCGCGAGTATCTGCACGTCGCCGGGCGAGTCATCGGTGACGTGGTCAAAGTCCGAGCCGATGACATCGGGCAGCGACGAACCGTTTGACAGGCCCGTTCCTCGAAAGACCCACGACGACGCGTCGCTGATCACCATGGGCACAAATTCGCCGGGGTTGAGATAGCCGCTGTACTCTTCGCCGATCTGATCAATCGGTGACCAGTTTGACGGCGGATCCTCCCACGTGTTTCCGGTCACCTGCATCGGGTCGCCCACGGCGTTGATCGGATCTTCTTCAGCGTCGCGGTAGTCGACCACCTCTCGATCGGCACCAAGGGCCGACGACTGCAGTCGATCGTGACGCACCATGGCCGCCGCACCGAAGTACACGACGTTGACACCTCGTGCGGTGGCGTCCTGGACGGCGATGCGCATCGCGTAGGTCCAGCCTTCGTCGTGATCCAGCGTGAGGAGAACTTTGTGACGAGTCAGTAGTCCCGGATCGTCGTTCAGCGTGACGTCCGATATGTACGTGACGTCGAGACCCTCTCGTTCGACGAGTTGAACGAGCGGGTACTCGTTCGTCAAAAAGTCCGACGCGCCGTCGCCCGAACTGTAGGGTCGGTCGAACGAGACGATGCGCGCGCGATTGCAGGCGGGATACGTCGAGTCGTCGATGATGCAGGGACCCTCGCCGGAGTAAAAGGAGTATCCACCGTATGTGTTCCACGCTTCTTCGACCATCGAGCGATTCATGATCACGTACGTCGCCGTGCTCGTCGGGTCCCACACGGTGAGTGGAATGTAGCTTGCGGCGTGTTCGCCGGACACCAATTTGATGAGATAGTCGCCCGGTACAAACGAGGGCGTGATCGGCATCACCACCGAAGGATGCCACTTGTCACAGCTGACCATATTCACCGACGCATCGAGCGTGCACGCGGGCTGGTCGTTCGCGGTCTCTGTTGGCGAGGCCCAAATCTCTCGCGCACCCAGACCTTGATACCAACCCATGCGATACGCGACAACTCGGTAATGCGCCGCACGCGAGTCGACGTAGAGGACGACGTCTTGACCTTGCCGCGCGTAGGTGAGGTTGGCGAACCCTTGCACACTCGTGGTCGACGAGTTAGCAGGAATCTTCCACGACGTCGTTCCGGGTAGCCGATTTTCCGCCAGGACGGCGCTGGAGATCACGCCGTTGGGACCCTGTCTGGTGGTGGGCAGGGTTGTCGTTGTCGTGGAAGGAATCGTGGTCGTTGTCGTACTCGACGTTGTCAACGTTGTGGACGTCGTCGAGGAGGTGGACGTCGTGGTGGTCGTGGACGTCGTGGTGGTTGTCGTGGTCGGCGAGCCTGACGCCGCGATTGCCGCGCCCAGGGTGACCACGAGTCCGAGGACTATCGCTGCAGTTTCTCGACGCACAGCCCGACTCCGACCCACCACGTACCTGCCCCCTGATCTCGCGAAGGGATCGATAGGTGAGCGTACTGATTTTCATGAGCCTCCTGATGGGCACGCGGCAACCCGGAGTCAATCCATCCCAGTGTTGGGGACAGGGAGTGCAGCGCATCTCTTGGAGTCGCGTCTCTTGACGACCCTCTCTCGTCAGTACCGGGGCAAAGTGCGCCATTACGCTGGCGGTGGTCGCCCATGACACTCGTAAACGAATCCCTCGGCGAACGGTTTCAGATAGTTCGCCTTCTCGGGCGCGGCGGAATGTCCGACGTGTACGAAGCGCTCGACGTCCAACGCGGTCACCGCGTTGCCATCAAATTGCTTCGATCCAGCGATCCAGAGTTTGTTCGCCGCCTCGCCCAGGAGGCCCGCGCGCTCGCGGGATTTCAACATCCGGGCTTGGTCCGACTCTTTGAAGCCGGACTGGCCGCCGATCAGGCGTACTTGATCATGGAATTCGTCGAGGGAACAACCCTGGCTGAGTCACTGCGGGAGCGCTCGAGACTCTCCCCTGAGGAGACGGCCTCCCTGGGCGTGGCCCTGGGCGAGGCCCTGGCGTACGTGCACGAGCGCGGCGTCGTGCACCGCGACGTCAAACCGTCCAACATTCTGATGAGCCCAGGCGGCGTCGCCAAGCTCAGCGACTTCGGAGTGGCGCAGGTTCACGACGCCGCGACGCTCACCGTGGCGGGCTCGATGCTCGGCACGGTTTCCTACATGGCGCCCGAGCAGCTCGAAGACGCCCAAGTGGGGACGAGTGCCGACGTATGGTCTCTGGGAATCGTGCTCTTGGAGTGCCTCATCGGGCGGCGCGTCTACGAGGGCTCGCCGAGTGAGATCGTGGCTCGTCGTTTGCGCGATCCGATACCGCTGCCCGCTGATCTCCCGGTGCCATGGAAGATTCTCTTCGGAGGGATGCTCGACCATCGACCCGACCAACGACTCAGCGCCTCTGAGGTAGCGGCACTTCTCGCCACCTCTCCCTACCCCGCGCCGTGGTCGGCCCACTTTGCCGAACGCGGCGGTGCCACCTATGACCTCACCGCACTCGCGCCGGGGGCCGATGCCACCACCGTGGTGGGCTCGCTACGCGGCGCCCCGGCTGACGCGACACGAATCGCCCGAGCGCCGATTGCTTCGGGCGTGCGACCCCAACGTCGTCGCGTCTCCTGGCGACCTATCGCGAGCGGAGCGGTTGGGCTCGCGATCGTCGCCACCGGACTCGGGCTCTGGTTGTCGTCCGGTCCGGCCCATGATCCAGGTCACGGCACCAAACGCACCACCACGACCCTGCCCAGTCCCTCGGCGTCGCTATCGGCTCTCGTGAGTGACATGGCCCTCGCTCAGTCGGCCGGACGCATCGGCCCGAGCCATGAACAGGGGATCGCCAGCGCGGCCGAAGAGGCGGTCGCCACAGACTCCGCGGGTAACGCTGTGGGAGCAGGCTACGACTTACAGCGCGCCCAAACGACCATCGTCAACGGTATTCAGGCCGCCACCATCACCCAAGCCGAAGGTGCCACGCTTCTGCACGCTCTGTCTGTTCTCTCTCTCGCACTGGGCGTGTCGATTCCCCCGACCACCACCACGACGTCTACGACGTCCACCACCACGACGACCACGACGACACCCGTTCCCGGATTTGGCGGTTTCGGTGGACCTGGGAACGGAAACCCGAACGGCTAAAGGACTCGAAGGCTTACTGTGCCGGACCGGTCGTCAGATCGAACGTCGCCGTCTGTGTCTGTCCACCCGGGGTGAGGTAGGTGATCGTCGCGCTATCGCCCGGCTTTAACGAGAACTCCAGCGCACTCAGCTGGGCGGCGGTGGTGACGGTGGTTCCATCGAATGACGTGATGACGTCGCCGGCCGCGAGGCCCGAACTGGCCGCGGGAGTGTTGGGCATCACACTCTGCACGGTCACCCCGTTCGCGGCATTCGCCGATCCCGGAGCGGAACCCGCACCACTGACTTCAATGCCGAGGATCCCCGTCGGCCCAATGTGTATCGAACTGGTGGCCACGCCGTCTTTGATCTCTTTGACGATCGATAGGGCGGCGTTGATCGGAATGGCGTAGGCCTGGGTGGGCGAGATCTGGCTGAACTCGTAGCCCGCCTGATTCGACGACGCCGCGGTGTCCATACCAACCACCTTTCCGCTCAACGTGACCAACGGACCACCGGAGTCACCGGGCTGAATGGCGGCGTTCGTCTCGATGAGACCGCTGAGGCTCTCCGAGCCCGTCGGGTTCACATCGCTGTCGGCGGTGATCGACTGATTCTTTGCCACGACCTTTCCCGCGGCGTAGCTAGGGGTTCCCCCGACGCCGCCGGCGTTACCAATGCCCACCACCTTCTCGTTGAGCGTCAGAGAGGCCGAGTTACCCAGGGTCACCGTGGTGAGCCCCGAGGCGTTCTGTAGCTTGAGCACCGCAATGTCCTTGTCCACGTCGTAGCCCAGCACAGTGGCCTGGTAGGTCTTGCCCGTCGCGATGTCGGTTACCGAGATGGACGTCGCGCCTTCAATGACGTGATTATTGGTGAGCACGATGCCATCGGCCGAGAGCACCATTCCGGTACCTGCGGCGCTGGCGTCTTGATACGAGATCCCGGTATTGATGTCTACCAGTCCCGGGTCGACCTCTTTGGCCACCTTGGCGGCCGCCGCGTCGCTCGCGCTGGTCTTGGTGGGCCCGGTGAAGTTCGGAAAGGAGAAATTAAATCCGGGGTAGGCATTGTTCGATGATCCCGACGACGGCAGGCCGGTCCTGGCGTAGGACGGGCTCAGCCCGGGTGAGATCGGCTTGTCGACGTAGTGGCCCACCACGAAACCAACACCCAACAGCGCGACGACCAGAACCACCGCGGCGAGACTAGAGAAATATGTCATGTAGAAGCCGTTGCGCACCCGAGCCGAAGGTGGCTGAGTCGTGGTTCCGGCGCTCGAACTCGTCGCCTCGCTGGCGCCGCCAGGGGCCTGTACTTCCTCTTCGTCGTCCCAGTTGATGGGAGACGACACGGGCTGCTCGGGTGCGCTCGGGGTCGAGGCGCCCGTGGGCTCAGGGCTGTTCGAACCCTCGATTGGCGTCTGGTCTTCCATACCCACATACTCCTTCACTACAAGAAATTACGGCAAGTTCCATACTGGGGGTCCTTCGTGAGACGCCCGTGGAAGTCGCCTAAGAACCAAATAAATATGGCTCGGGGCATGATCACGGCACGGTTCTCAAAAATCGAGTAGAAAATACGCGGTGTTCGGTGCGACTCGTTCGTCCGCCACCATGATGTGGCCCGTCCGGCAGGGGCATTACGGGCGGTGCCACCTCAGCTGAGCGCTGAGTCGCCTTCCGAGGTGATCGAACGACACGGACATCATCGCAAGGGGTGTCGTTCGTTCACTCACTCTTCTCGCAGGATTTGCAGAGAACCCGGCGCGCATAGCTGTCGTCGACGGACAAACGCGTGCGAGTCACGAACGCGCGTCGAGTATTCCCACGACATGCCCAAATACTTGTCAACTCGCCATCAAGTGGGCGGGATCGCATAATTCCTGGTGAATAATGACTTTCGCCTCCTCGATTCTTCGAGGTCGGTTCTCAGTGCTCAGCTGAGGTGGTTCTCCCCAAAATGCCCTTGCGGGGGTGGACCACGTCCCCACGCCAACAACGTGAGTGCACTTACTCTTTGCGCCGTGCACGTCCCACGTAGAGTTGTCGAGTGACAACGGCCGAACCCGCGGGTATTCGCCTCACCAACCTCACCAAGTCCTACGGCGACGTTCGTGCGGTTCTCGGTGTGAATCTCGCCATCAATCGAGGCGAGACCCTGGCCCTGCTGGGCCCCAACGGCGCCGGCAAGACGACCACCATCGACATGATGCTCGGACTCGTTCGCCCCGACACCGGCAGCGTCTCGCTCTTTGGCGCGAGCCCCCGTGACGCGGTCCAGGCGGGGATCGTCAGTGGCATGCTCCAGACTGGATCGCCACCCGAGTACATGAGCGTGCGCGAGTTGGTTACCATGATCGCCTCGCTCTATCCCAATCCCTTGGTGGTGAGCGACGTTCTGGCGCACGTCGGGATCGCCGAGATCGCCGATCGGCCGACGAACAAGCTTTCCGGCGGTCAGACCCAGCGGGTGCGCATGGCGATCGCCCTCGTGGCGAACTCCGAGATGTTGGTGCTCGACGAACCCACCGCTGCCTTGGACGTCGAGGGTCGCCGCGACTTCTGGGAGTCGATTCGCAATATCGCCGCCCAGGGCAAGACCATCATCTTCGCCACCCACTACCTCGAAGAGGCCGACGCGTACGCCGATCGCATCGTTCTGATGGCCCGTGGCGAGATCGTCGCCGACGGTCCCCCCACCGAGATCAAGGCCCGGGTGGGTGGACGCACGATTCGCGCCACGCTGCCCGGGGTCGAGCGAAGCGCCCTTGAGGCGATCCCGGGAGTCGCGAACGCCGAGCAGCGCGGCGACGCGTTTGTGATCAAGTGCGCTGACGCCAACTCCTCGGACACCGCTCTGCGCGCCCTGCTCAACCAGTACCCCCAGGCCCGCGACATTGAAGTTCGTGGCGCCGGGCTCGAAGAGGCCTTCCTTAACCTGACCGGTGACGACAACAGCGACGAGGATCAGCCGTGAAGGGACTGACCTACGTTCGTTACGAGGTGCTGCGCACACTACGCAACCGGCGTTTTCTCATTTTTTCACTGGCGTTCCCCCTCAT
>DATJUR010000033.1:0-2101 GCA_035502215.1 Acidimicrobiales bacterium
TCGCCGTCGTGAATGGCGAAGGGTCGCAGGTCAACGTGGCGTGGGGACATCTGATCATCGACGAAGGTCGTCACGGTCGAGAGCGCAACGGGACGTTGGGCGACGTAGCCCCGGGGGTTCGCGATGATTTCCTTAGCCAAAGCACGCAACGTCGAGGGCTCGCTCTGGGGGCCAATGATGATCCCCTTGCCGCCCGAGCCGTCCACCGGCTTGATGACGTAGCGCTCAGGGTGACTGGTCACTTCGGCCAGACACTCGGGGTCTTCGAGTCGATACGACTCGACATTGTCGAGCAGGGGCTCGGCACCGAGGTAGTAGCGAATCAGGTCAGGCACGTAGGTGTAGATCAACTTGTCGTCGGCCACGCCGTTACCGACGCCGTTCGCGAGCGCCACGGTCTTCGCGCGCGCGGCGTTGACGAGTCCCGCGACCCCCACGACCGACTCGGGTCGAAAGTGCAGGGGATCGATCCACTCGTCGTCGACTCGTCGATAGATCACGTGAACCGGACGCTCGCCCTGGGTCGTGCGCACAAACACGTTGTTGCCCACCACGACCAGGTCACTACCCTCGACGAGCTGAACACCCATCAGGCGCGCCAAGAGAACGTGCTCGAAGTACGCCGCGTTATGAACTCCCGGCGTGAGAACCACCACCGTGGGGTCGCGCACCCCATCGGGCGCGGCCCGTCGCAGAGCGCGCAGCAGGCGACTCGGGTACTCGTCGACCGGGTGGACGCGATAGCGCGAAAACAGGGAACGAAAGCTCTGGGTCATCGCGCGGCGGTTCTCGATCACGTAGGACACGCCCGAGGGGATACGCACGTTGTCTTCGAGCACGCACAGTCGGCCAACCTCGTCGCGCACAATGTCGATACCCGAGACGGTGATCCGAGCGCCGCGCTCCTTGGTAATTCCCACCGCCTCGCGACGAAAATGCGGGCTCGTCAGGATCAGGTGACGGGGCATCACGCCGTCGCGAAAACAGGCACCCGCCCCGTAGACGTCGTCCAAGAAGGCCTCGAGAGCAAGGACGCGTTGACGCACACCGGCAGCCAGGTGCTCCCACTCGGTGGCCGCGATGACGCGCGGTATCAGGTCGAGAGGAAAAGGTCGTTCTTCACCACCGAAGGCGAAGGTCACCCCGCGATCGGTGAAGGTGGCCGCCAGCTGTTCAAAGCGAGATCGCAGGTCGACCGCTCCGAGTTCGTTGAGCACCTCAATGATCTTGCGATAGGCCGCCCGCGGGACGCCCGGCGCCGAGTACACCTCGTCCCACGCCGAGGTGGGCTCAATGTCGACAAATGCGCGAGCGATGTCACGTTCCTATCACGCCAATGTTTC
The DNA here is from genome assembly GCA_035502215.1 of Acidimicrobiales bacterium. Taxonomy (GTDB): domain Bacteria; phylum Actinomycetota; class Acidimicrobiia; order Acidimicrobiales; family RAAP-2; genus RAAP-2. The sequence continues at coordinate 1,344 of DATJUR010000033.1, forward strand.
GAATCGTCTCTCGGTCGTGGTCGCGAACGAAGCGTGCCTTCTGAACGCTAGAACGGAGGTAGCCCGTCACATCACGCTCGGAGGATGCTCATGGAGTACGTCACGCTCGGCGACACCGGACTCGAGGTCTCGCGAATCTGCTTGGGTTGCATGAGTTATGGCGAACCGGAGCGTGGCAACCAGCCCTGGTCGCTCGGGCGCGAGGCCGCCGAACCGTTCTTTCGTCAAGCGCTCGATGCCGGAATCAACTTCTTCGACACCGCCAACGTGTACTCGGCGGGCAGTAGCGAAGAGATCACCGGTTCGACACTTCTCTCGCTCACGTCGCGCGACGAGGTGGTCATCGCCACCAAAGTGAACGGCCGCATGCGTCCGGGCCCGAACGGTCAAGGTCTCTCTCGCAAGGCCATCTTGAGCGAGATCGACCACAGCCTCCAACGGCTGGGTACCGACTACGTCGATCTGTACCAGATCCACCGATGGGACTATCACACGCCAATCGCCGAAACGATGGAGGCGCTGCACGACGTGGTCAAGGCCGGTAAGGCCCGCTACATCGGTGCGTCATCGATGTACGCCTGGCAGTTCGCCCAAGCTCTCTATACCGCCGATCTCAACGGCTGGACGAGATTTGTCAGCATGCAGGACTACTACAACCTGCTCTACCGAGAAGAAGAGCGAGAGATGTTCCCGCTCCTACTGGACCAGGGAGTCGCTGCCATTCCGTGGAGTCCGCTCGCACGCGGTCGCCTGACGCG